>NZ_JBIWKB010000040.1:51067-85174 GCF_044765425.1 Streptomyces sp. NPDC102462
GGGGCCTGACCGTCGACATGCCTACGGGCTGTGCGGCCGGTGTGCGGGACCCTGCGGGGCCTCAGCACCGAGAGGCCCCCGGGGTTTGCGGCACCTTGCGGGGCCTGAGGGCCCACGGGCTGTGCGGCGTCAGCGTGGGCGCGGGGCCTGACCGTCGACATGCCTACGGGCTGTGCGGCCGGTGTGCGGGACCCTGCGGGGCCTCAGCACCGAGAGGCCCCCGGGGTTTGCGGCACCCCGCGGGGCCTGAGCGCCTACGGGCTGTGCGGCCGGTGTGCCGATGCGCTTACGGGCTGGGGCCCCGAAGCGTGGACTGGCCTGCGCGGCTGCGGCGATTGCGTGCGGACGCGCCTCCGGGCCTGAACCGCGGACGTGCACCTCGCCGGGCGGGCCGCGCACCACCGCACAGCCGTCGCGCGGAGCCCCGCCGCCCGGCTCGCGGTCCAGCCCCCGGCGCGGGGTATCCGGCTCCATCCGCGGCGCGGGGCTCCGCCCTGGGCGTGGTTCGGCCCTTGGCGCGGAGTTCCGCCCCGGCGCCTGACTCCGCCCTCGCGCGGGTTACGTCCTTGGCGCGCGGTCCCGCCTCGGTGTCCTGCCCCGCCCGGGGCGCCTGCCCAAGGCGCCCCTACGGCGCCCGCCAAGGCACGCCCACGGCGCTCGCCTAGGGCGCGCCCCCACGGCGCTCGCTCAACGTGCTCTCAAGGCGCTCGCCCAAGGCACCCCCGCGGCGCCCCCGGTGCTTGCCCGCGGTGTCCCCGAGGCCCCTTACTGCGCTTGCCCAGCACCCCCACTGCCCCCCCGGTGCTCGCTCGCGGAGTCGCCCAGGCCACTGCGGTGCTTGGTTGCGGTTTCGCTGGGGCGTTTCACGTGGCTCGGTCCCGTGGTGTGGTATGGGACACGTTGGTGGGGTTGGTAGGTAAATATGGGTGAATGATTGGAACCTTCGTGTCCGTCGGGCCCTCTGACGGGGTGACCAGCAGCAGGACGTGACGGATCGGGGATTTCATGCGCACCTTCTCCCGGAGGGGAGTACTCGGCCTCGGCGCGGGCGCCACGGCCGCCGGACTCGCGGGATGCGGCTCTCTCAGAGCATCGGACGGCGGCGGGCACGCGTCCGGTTCCGGTGGGGGTGGCAAGGACCGCGGCGGGAGTGACAGGGCGCACGGGAGCGGCAAGGGCGATGCCCCGGCCGCGCGGCCCATCGGCGACGGCTCCACGGCCTTCACGGGCAAGCAGCCGCACCAGCCCGGCCCGCCCGAGCCGCTGGAGCCCGGCCAGGTGCCGCCGCAGTTCGTGGTCTTCTCCTGGGACGGTGCGGGCGAGGTCGGCAACGGCCTCTTCCCGCGCTTCCTCGACCTGGCCAAGGAGCACGGCGCGAGCATGACCTTCTTCCTCTCCGGGCTGTATCTGCTGCCCGAGTCGAAGAAGCGCCTGTACGACCCGCCGAACAACCGGCGCGGCGCCTCCGACATCGGCTACCTCACCGATGAGCACATCAGGGCCACGCTGAAGAACATCCGCCGCGCCTGGCTGGAGGGCCACGAGATCGGCACCCACTTCAACGGGCACTTCTGCTCCGGGTACGGCACCGTCGGCAACTGGACCCCGGGGCAGTGGCGCAGCGAGATCGAGCAGGCCACGTCGTTCGTGAAGCGGTGGCGGACCAACAGCGGCTGGAGCGATCTGCCCGCGCTGCCCTTCGACTACGACAAGGAACTCGTCGGCGGCCGTACGCCGTGCCTGCTCGGCCAGGACAACCTGCTGCCGACCGCCCGCGAGCTGGGCTGGCGCTACGACGCCTCCTCGCCCGGCGGCCGCCAGGTGTGGCCCAGCAAGAAGCTCGGCGTGTGGGACCTGCCGTTGCAGCAGATACCGTTCCCCGGCCGTTCCTTCGAGGTCCTGTCCATGGACTACAACATGCTCGCCAACCAGTCGGTCAACTCGACCAGGGCACCGGCGTACAACTACCCGGGCTGGCGGCGGCAGTCGGCCCAGGCCTACATCACGGGATTCAAGCGGGCATACGAGACAAACAGGGCGCCTTTCTTCATAGGCAACCACTTCGAGCAGTGGAACGGCGGCATCTACATGGATGCCGTCCAGGAGGCGTTCGAGCACATCGCACGGGAGCGGGACAAGGGCGCCGACGTACGGCTTGTCTCCTTCCGGCAGTTCGTCGACTGGCTCGACGTACAGCGCCCGGCCACGCTCGACAGGCTCCGCACGCTGGACGTCGGACAGCGCCCGACCGGCGGGTGGAAGACCTTCCTCACCGAGGGCGCAGAGACCCCTGCTAACGCCGCCTGAAATGGGGGTTTCCGCCCGCAAGGGGGGTGCCCAAGATCCCCGGAACGGGCATGCGAAACTTTTCACATGAGTACCCGCAGCCGCGCCGTCCTGTTCAGCGCCGTGGCCGCCGCGGCGGCCCTGACCCTGTCCGCGTGCGGCTCCGGCGGTATTTCCGGGGGCGGCGGCAACACCAACTTCATCACCGGGAACAACGGCATCGACACGGCCGCGAAGGGCTCGCGGGACGCGGCGCCCGACCTGTCCGGGAAGACGATCGACGGCAAGACGCTCGACATCGCCGACTACAAGGGCAAGGTCGTCGTCGTCAACGTATGGGGCTCGTGGTGCGGGCCGTGCCGCGCGGAGGGCAAGTACTTCGCCAAGGTCTCCGAGGAGTACGCCGGCAAGGGCGTCCAGTTCGTCGGCATCAACACCCGGGACTCCAGCACCACCCCCGCCCTCGCCTTCGAGAAGCAGCAGGGGATCACCTACCCCAGCCTGTACGACCCGACGGGCAAGCTCATGCTCCGGTTCAAGAAGGGCACCCTCAATCCGCAACTGATCCCCTCCACGCTCGTCATCGACCGGGACGGGAAGATCGCCGCGCGCGCCCTGCAGGCCCTCAGCGAGGAGAACCTGGTCAAGATGATCAAGCCGGTCCTCGCGGAGAAGTGACGTGAGTGCACTCCTGACGCTCGCCGAGGCGACGGGCCGCAACGAGACCGTGTTCAGCGGCGCCCTGCTCATCGCGCTGCCGATCGCGGTCGTCGGCGGTCTCATCTCCTTCTTCTCCCCGTGCGTCCTGCCGCTCGTCCCCGGCTATCTCTCCTATGTCACCGGAGTCGCCGGCACCGATCTGGCGGACGCCCGGCGCGGGCGGATGGTCACGGGCGCCTCCCTGTTCGTCCTCGGCTTCACCGTCGTCTTCGTCTCCGGCGGCGCCCTGTTCGGCTACTTCGGCTCGACCCTGCTGGACCACCAGACCGTACTGACCAAGGTGCTGGGCGTGCTCATGGTCGTCATGGGTGTGTTCTTCATGGGGCTGATGCCCTGGCTCACTCAGCGTGAGTTCCGCTTCCACCAGCGGCCGAGCACCGGACTGATCGGGGCGCCGCTGCTCGGCGCGCTGTTCGGGATCGGCTGGACGCCCTGCATCGGCCCGACGCTGGCCTCCGTGCAGGGACTCGCCATGAACCAGGCCAGCGCCGGCCGCGGCGCCCTGCTGACGGTCGCCTACTGCGTCGGGCTCGGCGTGCCGTTCGTGCTCGCCGCCCTGGCCTTCCGCAAGGCCCTCGGTGCCTTCGGCTGGGTCAAGCGCCACTATGTCTGGGTGATGCGCATCGGCGGCACCATGATGATCGTCACCGGTGTCCTTCTGCTGACCGGCGCCTGGGACCGTCTGGTGCAGGAGATGCAGACCTGGTCCAACGGCTTCACTGTGGGGATCTGATCGATGAGCACGACTTCCAAGACCGCGCCCGACAACTCCCCGGACGCAGGGGAGGAGCAGGGACTCGGGGACGCCGGCTCCCAACTGTCGACCGCGCCGCGCGACGAGCCGGTGAGCATGCCCACGCTCGGCGTCATCGGCTGGGCCCGCTGGTTCTGGCGGCAGCTCACCTCCATGCGGGTCGCGCTGCTGCTGCTCCTGCTGCTGTCGCTCGCCGCGATCCCCGGCTCGCTGATCCCGCAGACCGGCATCGACGTCACCAAGGTCGACGACTTCCGCAAGGCCCACTCGACGCTCGCACCGATCTACGACAAGCTCGGCCTGTTCCACGTCTACAGCTCGGTGTGGTTCTCCGCGATCTACATCCTGCTGTTCGTCTCCCTCATCGGCTGCATCGTGCCCCGCACCTGGCAGTTCGTGGGCCAGCTGCGCAGCCGTCCGCCGGGCGCGCCCAAGCGGCTGACCCGGCTGCCCGCCTACACCACCTGGCGCACGACGGCCGAGCCCGAGGAGGTGCGCAGGGCCGCGCTCGCGCTGCTGAAGAAGCGCCGCTTCCGCGCCAATCTCGCCGGGGACGCCGTCGCCGCCGAGAAGGGCTACCTGCGTGAAGTGGGCAACCTGGCCTTCCACATCGCGCTGATCGTGATGCTGGTCGCCTTCGCCTCGGGCCAGTTGTACAAGTCGGACGGCACCAAGCTGATCGTCGAGGGCGACGGGTTCGCCAACTCGATCCTGCAGTATGACGACTTCAAGTCCGGCAGCCTGTTCAGCAACGACGACCTGGTGCCGTTCAGCTTCGACCTGAAGGAATTCAAGGGCACATACGAGCTGACCGGCCCGAACCGCGGCACCCCCCGCACCTACCAGGCCAGGATCACCTACAGCAAGGGCGCCTACGGCAAGGAGACCCCGGCGACCGTCAAGGTCAACAAGCCGCTGGAGATCGACGGCGCCAAGGTCTACCTGGTCAGCCACGGCTATGCGCCGGTCATCACCGTCCGCGACGGCAACGGCAAGGTCGTCTTCGATGACGCGGTCCCCCTTCTGCCGCTGGACGGCAATGTCACCTCGTCCGGTGTGGTCAAGGTCATGGACGGCTACAAGAACCCCCAGGGCGTCAGCGAACAGCTCGGCTTCCAGGCCTTCTTCCTGCCGACCTACGGCGGCAAGGGCAGCACGATGCTCTCCCAGTTCCCGGCGCTGTTCAGCCCGATGCTGGCGCTGAACGCCTACCACGGCGACCTCGGCGTCGACTCCGGGCTGCCGCAGAGCGTGTACCAGCTCGACAAGAGCCATATGAAGGAGTTCAAGGACTCCCAGGGCAAGCTGCTGAAGAAGCAGCTCAAGCCGGGGCAGACCATGACGCTCCCGGGCGGCGCCGGCTCGATCACCTTCAACAAGGAGATCAAGGAATGGGCCGGCTTCGAGATCGTCCAGGAAAGGGGCGCCGGCTGGGCGCTCGGCGGTGCCATCGCCGCGATCCTCGGCCTCGCCGCGTCCCTGTTCATCCAGCGCCGCCGCGTCTGGGTGCGCGCCGTGCCCGGCCCCGACGGCGTCACCGTCGTGGAGATGGCCGGCCTCGGCCGCAGCGAGTCCGCCAAGGTCCCCGAGGAACTGGGCGACCTCGCCGGTGCCCTCTACGACCGCGCGCCCGGGGCACCCGACCCCGACGACGAACCCTCACCATCCGCCGACTCCCCAGCCGTACCCGCCGAAGGGGCTGAGAAGCAGTGACCTCCGCCGCCGCAATCGATCTCGCCGCCGCGACCAACGAACATCTCGCGAGCGTCAGCAACACCCTGATCTACTCGTCGATGGCCGTCTACACGCTGGCCTTCTTCGCGTACATCGCGGAATGGCTGCTCGGCAGCCGCAGCAAGGTCGGCCGTACGGCCGCCGCGCTGACCGCCGACGCAGCGAAGAAGGCGGCCGCGCCCGCCGTCACCGTGAAGAGCGCCGGCGGTACCGCCGTGCTGGAGCGGCCCAAGGTCGTCGTCCGGGCGGCGGCCGGCGCCCGGGACGTACCGGACGGCCCCGGCGCGCACGGCGGTGACCAGCAGGGCGACCTCTACGGGCGTATCGCCGTCTCGCTCACCGTGCTCGCCTTCCTGGTGGAGCTGGGCGGGGTCATCGCCCGCGCGGCCTCCGTGGAGCGGGCGCCGTGGGGCAACATGTACGAGTTCAACATCACCTTCTCCACGGTCGCCGTCGGCGTGTACCTCACGCTGCTGGCGCTGAAGAAGAACGTCCGCTGGCTGGGGCTGTTCCTCACCACCACGGTCCTCCTCGACCTCGGCCTCGCTGTCACTGTCTTGTACACCGCCAGCGACCAGTTGGTTCCCGCCCTGCACTCGTACTGGCTGTACATCCACGTCTCCACCGCGATCTTCTGCGGTGCGGTGTTCTACGTCGGCGCGGTCGCCACGATCCTCTACCTGTTCAAGGACTCGTACGAGACCAAGCTGCAGAGCGGCGGCCGGCCCGGCAAGTTCGCCACCTCGGTGCTGGAGCGGCTGCCCGCCTCCTCCTCGCTCGACAAGTTCGCCTACCGGGTCAACGCGGCCGTCTTCCCGCTGTGGACGTTCACGATCATCGCGGGCGCGATCTGGGCGGGCGACGCCTGGGGCCGCTACTGGAACTGGGACCCCAAGGAGACCTGGTCCTTCATCACCTGGGTCGCCTACGCCGGCTATCTGCACGCCCGCGCCACCGCCGGCTGGAAGGGCCGCAAGGCCGCCTACCTCGCGCTGATCGCGTTCGGCTGCTGGCTGTTCAACTACTACGGCGTGAACATCTTCGTGAGCGGCAAGCACTCGTACGCCGGCGTCTGACCCGGGTGCGGAACGCTCCGCTCCGGTCCAGGCTGGTGGCATGTCCGGATCCATCGAACAGGCCCGCAGCCGTACCCGCGGGAACGCGCACCTGCTCCGCTTCCTGGTGCGCCTGCCGAGGCCCATGGAGGCGGTCTGGCCCGCGCTGACCACGCCCGACGGCCTCGCGGGCTGGCTGACCGCCGCCGACGTCCTCGAACCCCGGCTCGGCGGCGTGGTCACCCTGCGTGAGCTGGGGACCGGGCGGGTGACCGCGTGGGACGTGGACCGGATCGCGGAGTACACGCTGGAGCGCGGCGGCCGGCTCAGATTCCACCTGGAGCGTGACGGATCCGGCGGGACCGTGCTCCGCTTCACCCACGAGTTCCGGGGCGGGGCGGAGTCGGAAGCGCGCTGGCGGACTCGTTTCGAGCGACTGATCGAACACCTGGAGTCGGCCCCCTAGGACGCACACCCCGCCCGAAGCGGCGCGCACCCGCGGCCTGTCCCTGCCCGGCCCGGCCACGGCCGCCCCAGCGACTCCGGCGGGGTGATCATGCGCCGATGTCCTCGTTCCACAGCGCCGGATGGTCCTGGACGAAGCCGCGCAGCAGGCCGATGCACTCGGGATCGTCCAGGACCAGGATCTCCACGCCGTGCGCGGCCAGCCAGTCGTGCCCGCCGTGGAAGGTGACGGCCTCGCCGATCACGACCCGCGAAATGCCGAACTGGCGCACCAGACCGCTGCAGTACCAGCAGGGCGACAGCGTGGTGACCATCGTCGTGCCCCGGTACGTCCGCTGCCGGCCCGCGGCGCGGAACGCGGCCGTCTCCGCGTGCATCGACGGGTCGTCGTCCTGGACGCGGCGGTTGTGGCCGCGGCCCAGGAGGGTGCCGTCGGGGCCGTAGAGGGCGGCGCCGATCGGGATGCCGCCCTCGGCGAGCCCGGCGCGGGCCTCGGTGACGGCGGTGGCCAGCCAGCCGCGGGCCCGTTCCCGGTCCGGCCGCTCCATGGGGTCCATGCGTCCACTCTCCTTCGGCGCCGACTCCGGGGCACCGTGCGGAAACTACCCGCCCGGGGCCCGCCGGTACCGGCATGTCGCCCGGCCGCGGGCCGGAGGCGACGCCGGGCCGCGAACCCGGGTTGCCGATGTCCGGCCCTGCGGGGTCGCCTCGGTGAAGCGCACGCAAACGCACTCTGTACCCTGGCCCGATCGCCGCCGCACGAGCGGCAGTTGGGCCCCGGGTGGGAGGACGGTCATGGTTGCTGCGCCGGTTCTGGAGGAGCTGCGAGAGGTCTGCCAGCCGCAGGCCAAGCTGGCGAGCCGCAACGGTGAGCACTGGGCCGGGCGCCTGTACATGCGGCGGGTCTCGCTGCGGTTCACCCGCCAGCTGGTGCGCACCCGCGTCACGCCGGACCAGCTGACCTGGACCATGGTCGGCTGCGGGGTCGCGGCGGGCGCCGCGCTGCTGATACCCGGCCTGGCCGGGGCCGTGCTGGCGGTGATCCTGATGCAGCTCTTCCTGCTCTTCGACTGCGTGGACGGCGAGGTCGCCCGCTGGAAGGGGCAGAACAGCGCCACCGGCATCTACGTCGACCGGCTGGGCGCCTACCTCGCGGACGCCGCGCTGCTGGCGGGCGCCGGGTTCCGGGCCGCCGAGAACGGCTTCGGCGGCTGGCTGTCGGTCGGGATCGCCACGGCGCTCGGCGTCGTCCTGCTGAAGGCGTCCACCGACCTGGTGGACGTGGCACGCGCCCGGCGCGGGCTCGGCGTCACCGACGACGAGGCGACCCGGCCCCGCTCCCAGGGCGTGGCCACCGTGCGGCGGCTGGCGGCGGCGTTCAAGATCCACCGGGTGACGAACGGCATCGAGGCGTCGCTGGTGCTGCTGGCCGCGGCCGTCGCGGACGCCGTGACCGGCGGGATCGACCCCACGCGCTGGGCGCTCGGCGCGCTGGCCGTGATCACCTGGGTGATGGTCCCGGCCCACCTCCTGTCCATCCTGTCCTCCTCCCGCCTGCGCTGACCCGACCGGGTCCTGGCCCATCGAAGCAGCCGACCCGACACGCGCGCAGCCGCGAGCGAAGCCCGGCAGCCGCCTGAACGTCCGACCGCACGGCGCCGCGCAGTTCGTCGAGGACCGGGCGGGATCTGGGGCGTGGTGAGCGCGGCGCAGGGCGCGGAGGACGGGCGTCACGTACGTCCGCGACACACGGCGCCGCCGCCGCGGGCCGCGCTGGTGCCCGGCGCCCGCACGACTCTCGCCGCCTGCGTGGGCCCCTGTCGCGCCGTCGGCGACCGGGGACGTCAGCACCGCGCGCCGGTGTGTCTCCTGGAAGCCCCGGTCACCCGGCCGTCGGCCGCTCGTTGGGAGACAGCACGAGGCAGTACACGGAGGCCATGTGGCGGCCGAGTGGCGACCGGCGTGGGCGCGCGCGGGGTGCGGGTAGCGGCCGTACCGCATGTCGGCGTGGTCCACCCGGCAGTCGCGGTAAGGGAGTTCGCCCCGGCGACGTGCGCGCCGTCCAGTTGCTGCGGTGTGCTCCTGCGGGGGCGCCGCCGTGGCGAGGTGCGGCCGTCGGGCGCGGCGGGCCGCCGGGGCCGGCGTGGGGTCAGTTGCCCTGGGGTTCCTCGCCGTTCTCCTTGCGGCGGAGTTCTTCCTCGCGGCGGCGCAGGTCGGCCTCCCAGTTCTTCAGCAGCTGCTCGTCCCGCTTGCTCTCTTCCGCGAGGGACTTCAGGAACTCGGGGTTGTCATCCGGAGCGACCTGCTCGAACCGGTGGTTGCGGTGCCACTCGGAGGGGGTGCGGCCGCTCACGGGCGGCTGGCGGACCTTGCCCGCGGCCAGCCAGACGATCGGGCCGACGATCCAGAAGAGCAGGATGATGAAGACCCAGGCGATCTTCGGAAGGTGCCGCGCCTCGTCCTCGGGCGTGTTCAGGCAATCGATCAGCGCGAAGATCGTCAGTGCCAGCGGCACCAGGTACATCAGCAGCCTGAGCATGTGAAGGAAGTCCTCTGAAAACGATGGAGGGGTTCCGCACCGGCCCCCCGTGACGGGGCCAGGGTAGCCGCTCGGGGATACTGGACCCCATGGCTTACGACGATCTTCGCTCCTTGCTCAGGGCTCTGGAGCGCGAGGGCGACCTCAAGCGCATCAAGGCCGAGGTCGATCCCCATCTGGAGGTCGGGGAGATCGTCGACCGGGTGCAGAAGTCCGGCGGCCCGGCCCTGCTCTTCGAGAACGTGCGCGGAGCGAGCATGCCCCTGGCCATGAACGTCTTCGGCACCGACCGGCGGCTGCTGAAGTCCCTGGGCCTGAAGTCGTACGGCGAGATCTCCGACCGGATCGGCGGACTGCTCCGCCCCGAGCTGCCGCACGGCTTCGTCGGCGTGCGCGAGGCGTTCGGGAAGCTCGGCGCGATGACCCACGTACCGCCGAAGAAGGTCAAGTCGGACAACGCGCCCGTGCAGGAGGTCGTCCTGCACGGCGACGACGTCGACCTGCACGCGCTGCCCGCGCTGTTCACCTGGCCCAAGGACGGCGGTTCCTTCTTCAATCTGGGGCTCACCCACACCAAGGACCCGGAGACCGGGATCCGCAACCTCGGCCTGTACCGCCTCCAGCGCCACGACCGGCGCACCATCGGCATGCACTGGCAGATCCACAAGGACAGCCGCAACCACTACCAGGTGGCCGCCCGCAGGGGCGAACGGCTGCCGGTGGCCATCGCCTTCGGCTGTCCGCCCGCCGTGACCTACGCGTCCACCGCCCCGCTGCCCGGTGACATCGACGAGTACCTCTTCGCCGGGTTCATCGCTGGCAAGCGGATCGAGATGGTCGACTGCAAGACCGTGCCGTTGCAGGTGCCGGCCAACGCGGAGGTGGTCCTGGAGGGATGGCTGGAGCCCGGCGAGATGCTGCCGGAGGGCCCCTTCGGCGACCACACCGGCTTCTACACGCCCCAGGAGCCCTTCCCGGCGCTCACCATCGACTGCGTCACGATGCGCAGGCGGCCGCTGCTCCAGTCGATCGTCGTGGGCCGCCCCCCGACGGAGGACGGGCCTCTCGCCCGGGCGACCGAGCGCTTCTTCCTGCCGCTGCTGAAGATCATCGTCCCGGACATCGTGGACTACCACCTGCCCGAGGCGGGCGGCTTCCACAACTGCGCGATCGTGTCGATCGACAAGAAGTACCCGAAGCACGCCCAGAAGGTGATGCACGCCGTCTGGGGCGCGCACATGATGTCCCTGACGAAGCTGATCGTGGTCGTCGACGCGGACTGCGACGTGCACGATCTGCACGAGGTCGCCTGGCGGGCCCTCGGCAACACGGACTACGCCCGCGACCTGAGCGTCGTCGAGGGCCCCGTCGACCACCTGGACCATGCCTCGTACCAGCAGTTCTGGGGCGGCAAGGCGGGCATCGACGCGACGCGGAAGTGGCCCGAGGAGGGTTACACGAGGGACGGGGGCTGGCCGGACATGGTCCTGTCGGACCCCGATACGGCGGCCCTGGTGGACCGCCGCTGGAAGGAGTACGGACTGTGAAGGGCACCGAATCGGTGGTGTGCGGCAGCGCGGGGACGGGGCTTGCCCGCCGCCGCGGGGGTGATCCGGAGTACGGCCTGTGAGCAGCGCTTCCGCGGCGATTCCGCAGCCGGGACGCACCAGGGCGTTCCTGCGTCTGGTGATGATCGAGCACTCCGTCTTCGCGCTGCCCTTCGCGTACATCGCGTCGCTGACGGCGATGTACGCGTGGGACCGGAACATCCACTGGGGCCGGCTGCTGCTGGTCACCGTCTGCATGGTGGGCCTGCGCACCTTCGCGATGGCCGTCAACCGGATCATCGACCGGGAGATCGACGCGCGCAACCCGCGCACCGCGCACCGGGAGTTGGTGACCGGCGCGATGTCCGTGCGGCACGCCTGGACCGGCGCGTTGATCGCGTTGGTGGTCTTCCTCGGCTCGGCGGCCCTGCTGAACCCGCTGTGCCTGGCCCTCGCCCCCGTCGCGGTGATCCCGATGGTGGTCTATCCGTACGGCAAGCGGTTCACGAACTTCCCGCAGGCCATCCTGGGTCTGGCCCAGGCGATGGGTCCGGTGGGCGGCTGGCTCGCGATCAGCGGCGAGTGGTCCTGGAACGCGGTCATCCTGGGGCTCGCGGTCGGCATCTGGATCGGCGGCTTCGACCTGATCTACGCCTGCCAGGACGTGGAGACCGACCGTGCGATCGGTGTCATGTCGGTGCCGGCCAGGTTCGGCATCCCGGCGGCGATCTGGGGCGCGCGGGTCTGCCACACGATCACGACGGCCCTGTTCGCCTGGTACGCGGTCGCCACGGACGCGGGCGCGTTCTTCTGGCTGGGGCTGCTGATCGTGGCCGGCGCGTTCTGCTACGAGCACACGATCGTGCGCCCGCACGACCTGTCCCGCCTCAACCGGGCGTTCTTCTCGACGAACGGTTTCATCGGCATCAGCCTCTTCGTCTGCGCCCTGATCGACCTGCTGGTGCGGGGGCTGACCGTGTAGCTCCTTCGCCCCTTCGAGTGGCCGAGGCGGACGGCCGGCCTGGGGGTCCACCACGGGCCGCGTTGTCCGACGTCCCTGCCATGGCGGGGACGATCCGAGGGCGATTCCCCTATCCGTTCACGGTCGTGTGCTCCCCGCTCACGGGGGGATCGTGCCCAGGCTGCCGCCCCGTCCTGAACACGATGGGGCACGCCGGTACGCTCGTGGTGTGAACGCAGGAGAAACGCAGCGCGTGCCTTGGATCGTGGGGGTGTCCGGAGCTTCCGGAACCCCGTATGCGGCCGCCGTGCTGCGGGCGCTGCTGGCCGCGGGGGAGCGGGTCGACCTCGTCGTGTCCCGGGCCTCGCGGCTCACACTGCTCGACGAGACCCAGATCGCCTTCCGGGACGGCCACTGGCAGCAGGACCTGCGGGAATGGCTGTCGCGCGGAGCCGACGGCAAGCCCGGGACGTTCGACGTGGACATCGAGCCGGTGCGGTACTGGAACGCGGGGGACCTGGCCGCCGGGCCGTCCTCGGGGTCGTACCGGACCAGGGGCATGCTGATCGTCCCCGCCTCCACCGCCTGTGTGGCCGGTGTGGCGCTCGGGCTGTCCAAGGACCTGCTCCAGCGGGCGGCGAGCGTGACCCTCAAGGAGCGCCGTCCCCTGGTCGTGGCCGTACGCGAGACCCCGCTGAACGGCCAGACGCTGCGCCATCTCCTCGCCCTGGACGACGCGGGCGCGAGCGTGGTGCCCGCCTCGCCGGCCTTCTACGCGGGGGCCACCCACATCCAGGACCTGGTGGACTTCGTGGCCGGCCGGGTCCTCGACGCGGCCGGCGTGCCGCACCGGCTCTACCGCCGCTGGGCGGGCGAACTCGGCGGTGGCGCCCGGTCCGAGTGAGCATCAGGCGGCGCCGGCAGCGCTCACCCCTTCGGAAAACTCCAGGAACTCGGAAGATCCCCCAGCGGATCTCCTCAGCGGAAGGCTTCGATCGCATGGACGCGGTGGACAGGCAGCTCATCCAGGCCCTGAGAGAGAACGGCCGGGCCTCCTACGCGGAGCTGGGGCGCCTCGTCGGCCTGTCGGGCCCGAGCGTCACCGACCGCATCAACCGGTTGGAGGCGGCCGGTGTCATCACCGGTTACCGGGCCACCGTGGACGCGGCCTCCCTCGGTCTCGGCGTCACGGCCCTGATCGGCATCTCCCTGTCGGACGCGGCCGACCACGAGGACGTGGCCCGCAGGCTGAAGGACCTGCCCGAGATCGAGGACTGCTGGTTCATCGCCGGCGACGACTCGTTCATGCTCAAGGTGCGGGCGACGGACGTGGACGGCCTGGAGCGGATCATCCGCCGGCTGTCGGGGACCAAGGGCGTCTCACGCACCCGTACCACCATCGTGCTGTCCACCAAGTGGGAGAACCGGGTGGGTGAGCTGCCCGAGGAGGTGTAGCCGCCGGGGCGTACGGTGGGCGGAGTCTTCGAGAGAGAGGTCACGGACATGGACGTCGGGCTCAAGCGCGAGCTGGAGGAGAAGGTGCGGGCGGGTGTCCGCCTCACCCGCGAGGACGGCATCGCGCTGTACGAGTCGGACGACCTGGCGTGGCTGGGCGGTCTCGCCCACGAGGTGCGCACCCGTAAGAACGGCGACGTCGTGCACTTCAACGTCAACCGGCACCTCAACATGACGAACGTGTGCACCGCGTCCTGCGCCTACTGCTCCTTCCAGCGCAAGCCGGGCGAGAAGGACGCGTACACGATGCGCATCGAGGAGGCCGTCAAGCTGGCCAAGGCGATGGAGGCGGACCATCTCACCGAGCTGCACATCGTCAACGGCCTGCACCCGAACCTGCCGTGGCGCTACTACCCGCGGTCGCTGCGGGAGTTGAAGGCGGCGCTGCCTGACGTCTCCCTGAAGGCGTTCACGGCGACGGAGATCCACCACTTCGAGACCATCTCCGGGCTCGGCGCCTCCGAGATCCTGGACGAGCTGATCGACGCCGGTCTGGAGTCGCTGACCGGCGGCGGCGCGGAGATCTTCGACTGGGAGGTGCGGCAGCACATCGTCGACCACCGCACCCACTGGGAGGACTGGTCGCGCATCCACCGGCTGGCGCACGAGAAGGGGCTCAAGACCCCGTGCACCATGCTCTACGGCCACATCGAGGAGCCCCGGCACCGGGTCGACCATGTGCTGCGGCTGCGTGAACTCCAGGACGAGACGGGCGGGTTCCAGGTCTTCATCCCGCTGCGCTACCAGCATGACTTCGTCGACGTGAAGGACGGCAAGGTCCGCAACCGGCTCCAGGCCCGGACCCAGATGGCGACCGGCGCGGAGGTGCTGAAGACGTTCGCGGTCTCCCGGCTGCTGTTCGACAACGTGCCGCACGTCAAGGTGTTCTGGGTGATGCACGGGGTGCGCACGGCCCAGCTCGCGCTCCAGCACGGCGCCGACGACATGGACGGCTCGGTCGTCGAGTACAAGATCACCCATGACGCGGACGACTTCGGCACGCCGAACAAGCTGACCCGCGAGGACCTGCTGGACCTCATCCGCGACGCCGGCTTCCGCCCGGTGGAACGCAACACACGTTACGAGATCATCCAGGAGTACCCCGGCCCAAACCCCCACCGCCGAGAGTCCCCCCAGCCCATGCGCCTCTGAAGCCCCCACGCCCCCGAAGGGACGCGGGAAACGGCGCGCCCAGCCCCAACGCATCCAGCACCCGCGCCCCGCCCGCTGCTGGCCGCGCCCCCGAAGGGGCGCGGGGAACTGCGCGCTCAGCCACGACGCATCCCGCACCCGGGAGCCGCCCTGGACCGCCCCGATGCTGGCCGCTCCCGATCCCGGTCTGAAGGGCCCGAGGGCCAGGCGCCCCGGAAGGGGCGCGGGGAACTGCGCGCTCAGCCACGACGCATCCCGCACCCGGGAGCCGCCCTGGACCGCCCCGATGCTGGCCGCTCCCGATACCGGTCTGAAGGGCCCGAGGGCCAGGCGCCCCGGAAGGGGCGCGGGGAACTGCGCGCTCAGCCACAACGCACCCGCACCCGGCAGCCGCCCCAACCGCCCCTTCGTTAGCCGCGCCCAAACCGGGTACCCGCCACACGTGGCTACGACGCGAGCGAACGCCTACACGGCGGAGCCCTACGTGCCGAGCAGAGGCGGCCTGCCCGCCCTGCGCAAGGCGGCGGCCGGCTGCCGCGGCTGCCCGCTGTACCGGGACGCGACGCAGACGGTCTTCGGCGCCGGAAACGCGGACGCGCGCGTGATGCTCGTGGGCGAGCAGCCCGGCGACCAGGAGGACCGGCAGGGCAAGCCGTTCGTGGGCCCGGCCGGAAGGCTGCTCGACCGGGCGCTGGCGGAGGCGGGCATCGACCCCGCTGAGACGTACGTCACGAACGCGGTCAAACACTTCAAGTTCACCCGGGCCGAGCCCCGCAAACGCCGTATCCACAAGGCGCCGAGCCTGCGCGAGACGGCGGCGTGCGCGCCGTGGCTCGCGGCCGAGCTGTCGGTCGTGGAACCCGAGCTGATCGTGCTCCTGGGCGCGACGGCGGGCAAGGCGCTGCTGGGCTCGTCGTTCCGGGTCGGCGAGGCGCGCGGAACGCTGCTGGAGCGGGAGGTGCACGGGCAGCCCCGGCGGCTGGTGCCGACGGTGCATCCGTCGTCCGTGCTGCGGGCGGACGAGGCGGACCGGGACAAGGCGTACGCGGGGCTCGTCGCGGACCTGGAGGTGGCCGCCCGGGTGCTCGCGGGGTAGCCGCACGACCGCCATCCGGTAATGAATAAGATGTCGGCATGCCCCTTACGTTTACGCTCGTTCCCGCCGTCACTCCGGCCCTGCGGGACGGCATCGTCGATCTGTGGGCCGACGTCTCCAACGCCGGCGGCGCCGTGGGTTTCGTGCCGCCGGTGTCCCGCGAGGAGATACGCCCGGAACTGGTCAGGCACTTCGCGGCGATGGCCGAGGGCCGCGCCCGGCTGCTCGTCGGGCACGACACGGCGGGCGAGGTCGCCGCGACGGCGTTCCTCACCTTCAACACGCATCGGCTGATGCGGCACTGGATCTGGCTGTACACGGTCATGGTGCACCCGAGGCACCAGGGCCGTGGCTACGGCCGCGACCTGCTGGCCGCCGCCGCGGACGCCGCCCGCGGCTTCGACGGCATCACCGCGATCCGGCTGAGCTGCCGCGGCGGCGCCGGCCTGGAACGGTTCTACGGCGGCTGCGGCTACAAGGAGGTCGGCCGGGTGCCCGGCGCGATCCGCGTCGCCGACGGGGACGACCGCGACGACATCACGATGCTGCTGCCGCTCGCGTGACACCCGGCACCCGCCGCCACGATCGGACGACGGGCGTGCTTCACTGGATGGTGCCCTGCGGGGTGTTCCGACCTTCCCCGGCTCCGTCGAGCGGGGGACCGCCAGAAACGGAAGAGTGGATTGAGATGCTCCGCTACACGCTGATGCGCCTCGGTATCTTCGCGGGCTGCCTCCTCGTCGTCTGGGGCCTTGTCTACTCCGGTGTCTTCCCGCGCGGCTTCGGCGACTCCAACTTCCTGTGGGTGCTGCTGCTCGCGATGGTGCTCTCGGCGCCGATCAGCTTCGTCGTGCTGCGCCGGGAGCGGGAACGCGCCTCCGTCCAGATCGTGCGCAAGGTCGACCGGGCGAAGGCCAACCTGGAGGCGAACCGCCGCCAGGAGGACGTGGCCGACGACACCGCCCGCGCCCAGGGCCAGCCGTCCTGATCACTCATCGGGCGCCCGGGGCCAACTAGTCTGGCCCCATGGGTGCCGTGAAGACCAAGCGGATGCCGCGGGCGGTCCGGGAGCAGCAGATGCTCGACGCCGCCGTACGGATCTTCGGCCGGCGCGGATACACGGCCGCGTCGATGGACGAGATCGCCGAACTGGCAGGCGTGTCAAAGCCGTTGGTGTATCTGTACCTGAACTCGAAGGAAGACCTGTTCACGGCGTGCATCCGGCGTGAGGCCAAGGCGCTGACGGACGCGGTGCGTTCCGGGGTGCGGCCCGGGCTGCCGGCCGACCGTCAGCTCTGGGACGGGCTGCGGGCGTTCTTCGCGCACACCGGCGAGCATCCGGACGCCTGGTCCGTGCTGCACCTCCAGGCCCGCACCCACGGCGTGACCTTCGCGGCCGAGGTCACGGCGATGCGCGAGGAGATCGTCGCGTTCGTGACGCGGCTGATCGCGGTCGCGGCCCGGCAGGCGCACCGCAACCCGCATCTGCCCGAGCACGAGGTCGCCGGGCTGGCCGAGGCGCTGGTGGGCGCGGCCGAGTCGCTTGCCACCTGGGCCAATGCGACCTCGGGCGTCACCGCCCGGCAGGCGGCGGCGACCCTGATGAACTTCGCGTGGGCGGGCCTGGCCAACCTCATGGCCGACCGCCCCTGGACGCCGCCCGAAGAGCACGAAGGGCACGACGAGCCCGAAGAACACCCGACACACGAAGAGCGGCCCGGGGGCCCCGGCGAACCGGTGGCTCAGCCGGGATAGACGGCGCCGGTCAGATGGATCCGGCCGTCCGCGCCGCGCAGTTCGAACCGCCCGCCGTCGGCCGCGTACACGACCGTCCCCGGCAGCAGCACGGGCGCCCGGAACTCCGCGCGCACCCGGACGGCCTCCGGTGTCCCGTGCGCGGCGAGGCAGCGGGCCACCGTCCACATGCCGTGCGCGATGGCCCGCGGGAAGCCGAACAGGCGGGCGGTGAGCGGGTGGAGGTGGATGGGGTTGCGGTCGCCGGAGGCCGCGCCGTAGCGGCGGCCGACGTCCCCGCCCAGCCGCCACCGTGCCCGCGCCGGCAGCGGCCCCTGCTCAGGCCGCTCGGCCCCGGCGCTGCCGGAGGTCCGGTGCCGTGCCAGATAGGCGCTCCGCGACTCCCACACGACCTCGCCCGCGGCCCGCAGTTCGGTGGCCACGTACGCCTGGGTGCCGCGCCGGTGCGGTGCCAACCTCTCGATGCCCACGGCGAGTTCGTACTCCCCGGTGGCCGGCAGCGCCCGGTGCCGGGTCAGTTCGACGGACGTGTGGACGAGCCCGAGCAGCGGCAGCGGAAAGGCCCGGTCGCTCATCAGCCGCATGGCCAGCGGGAAGCCCAGCACATGCGGGTAGGTCGGGGGCAGGGCGTCGTCGCCGGCTGGGAAGCCGCACACCCGCTCGTAGGCCGCCAGATGCGCGAGGTCGACGCGCAGGGCGGGCAGCACGAGCCGGTCCCGGGGGAAGTCCGCGTCCGGGCGCGGCCGTTTGAAGGGCGAGCGCAGGGCGCCCCGGGCCAGCAGGGGGGCGAGCGCGGGCGGCCGTGCGAGGACGACGGACATCACGCCCCCAGCAGGCTCTGGCCGCAGACCCGTACGACCTGCCCGTTGACCGCGCCGGAGGCCGGATGGGCGAGCCAGGCCGTGGTCTCGGCGACGTCGGCGGGCAGCCCGCCCTGGGCCAGCGAGTTCATGCGCCGCCCCGCCTCCCGGATGAACAGCGGGATCGCGGCGGTCATCCTCGTCTCGATGAACCCGGGTGCCACCGCGTTGACGGTGACCCCGTGGTCGGCGAGGGCCCGCGGGGCGAGAGAGCGGACCAGTCCGACGATCCCCGCCTTGGCCGCGCCGTAGTTCGTCTGGCCCGCGTTGCCCGCGAGTCCTGCGATGGAGGCGGTGGCCACGATGCGCCCGCCGGTCCGCAGGGTGCCGCCCGCGAGCAGCGCGTCCGTCGTGCGCAGCACGCTGCCCAGGTTGACCTCCAGCACCGGACTCCACCGCTCCGCGGGCATGTTGACCAGCCGCCGGTCCCGGGTGATGCCCGCGTTGTGCACGAGCACGTCCAGGCCGTCGGGGAGCGCGGCGGCGATCCGCTCGCCGGCGTCGGCGGCGGTGATGTCCAGCGCCAGCGCCCTGCCGCCGATCCGCTCGGCGACCCGGCGGGCGTCGGCCTCGGCGGCGGGCACGTCCAGGACGACGACGTGTGCCCCGTCCCTGGCCAGCGTCTCGGCGACCGCCTCGCCGATGCCGCGGGCGGCACCGGTGACCAGGGCGGTGCGCCCGGCCGACGGCCGGTCCCCGTCCTCGGGCCGGTCCACCGCGCCGGTGCCGACGTGGATCACCTGGCCGCTGACGTAGGCGGACCTGGGGGAGAGCAGGAAGCGGAGGGTGGACTCGGCGGCGGGCGCGTCGCCGAGCCGCAGCAGATTGACGGTCCGGCCGTGGCCGATCTCCTTGCCCAGGGACCGGGTGAAGCCCTCCAGGGCCTGCTGGGCGGCGTACTGGTGGTGGTCGGCCGGGTCCAGCGGGGCGCCCAGCACCAGCACCCGGCCGCTGTCGGCGACGGACCGGACGACGGGGTGCAGGGCGGCGTGCACACCGGCGAGCGCGTCGACGTCCCGTACCCCGGTGGCGTCGAGGACCACCGCGGCGGGCGGCGCGTCGTCGGCGGCGAGCCCGGTGCGGGCCAGGACGGGGGCGAGGCCCGGGCCGAGGGCGGAGGTTCCGGCCGTGAGGTGCAGCAGACCGCCGTCGAGCGCCGGGGACCGGGGTGAGAAACGGCGCAGCGCCGCCGGCTGGGGCAGCCCGAGCCGGCGGGTCAGGAAGCGGCCGGGCGCGGTGCCGGTGAAGCTCAGATAGCGGTCGGCCATGTCTGCGACTCCCACGGGTTCGGTGCGATGCCACTGGGCGCGGTACTCAGGTGACTTACTCTGGAGTAAGGTTACCGGAGGTAAGTCGAGGTGAGCCCGTCGGGGTGGAGGAGCAGATCGAGATGAGTCCCCTTGAGCCGCCGCGGGCCCGCCGGGTCGCGGTGATCGGCGGCAGCCGCGTCCCGTTCGCCCGCGCCGACGGCCCCTACGCCACCGCCTCGAACCAGGAGATGCTGACCGCCGCCCTGGACGGCCTGGTCGAGCGGTACGGGCTCGACGGCTCCGGCGCGGTCGGCGAGTTCGTGGCGGGCGCCGTCCTCAAGCACAGCCGGGACTTCAACCTCGCCCGCGAGACGGTCCTCGGCTCGGCACTGGACGCCCGCACCCCGGCCTACGACGTCCAGCAGGCATGCGGCACCGGCCTCCAGGCCGTCATCGCCGCCGCCAACAAGATCGCCCTCGGCCAGACCGAGGCGGCCGTCGCGGGCGGCGCGGACACCGCGAGCGACGCGCCGCTGGGCCTCAACGACCGGCTGCGCCGCATCCTGCTGGAGACCCGGCGGGCGAAGACGGCCGGCGGCCGGCTGAAGGCACTCGCGAAGCTGCGGCCCGGGCACCTCGTTCCCGACATCCCGCGCAACTCCGAGCCCCGCACCGGCCTGTCGATGGGCGAGCACGCGGCCGTGACGGCCCGGGCCTGGGGGATCGGCCGCGAGGCACAGGACGAACTCGCCGCGGCCAGCCACCAACGGCTCGCGGCGGCCTACGAACGGGGCTTCTTCCAGGACCTGGTGGTGCCCTTCCACGGCCTGACCCGGGACCAGAATCTGCGCCCCGGCTCCACGGTGGAGCAACTGGCCGCGCTCAAACCGGTGTTCGGGCTCGACGGCCCAGAGCCGACCATGACCGCGGGCAACTCGACACCGCTGACCGACGGCGCGGCCCTGGTGCTGCTGGCCTCCGAGGAGTGGGCGCGGCAGCGGGGCCTTGAACCGCTGGCCTTTCTGACGGCGTACGAGACGGCGGCCGTGGACTTCGTCCACGGCGATGTGGCGGGCGGTGCGGACGGCCTGCTGATGGCGCCCGCGCACGCCGTGCCGCGCATGCTGGAGCGGGCCGGGCTCGGCATCGCGGACTTCGACCTCGTCGAGATCCATGAGGCGTTCGCCTCGCAGGTGCTGGCGACGCTCGCCGCCTGGGAGAAGCGGGGGCTGGCGCCGGTGGACCGGGCCCGGCTGAACGTGGCGGGATCCTCCCTGGCCACCGGCCACCCCTTCGCGGCGACCGGCGCCCGCATCGTGGCGACCCTGGCCAGGCTGCTGTCGGAACGGGAGGGGCCCGCCCGCGGGCTGATCTCGGTGTGCGCCGCGGGCGGCCAGGGCGTCACAGCGATCCTGGAACGAGCGTGAGGTCCCCGCACGCGATCTCGAAGGTGAGGGCCCCTCACGTAATCTCCGGGGTTGCACAGCCCCGGCTCCGGACCCTCCCCGAAACCGCACCATCCCGCCACAGCCGGGCCGTACGATGATCAGCTAACCGTCAGTAACCCCTCATATGCGGCCGTTCGGCCCGCCGACGGTGAACGCCTCGGTGTGCGAGGCACGTACGTCATGCAGCAAGCAGTGCACCGCTGCACGCCCGAGGAGCCGCCCGTGTCCACCCCGTACCCGAACGTTCCCGTCTCCTCCGGCAAGACGGTCTCCGCCACCGACTACGACGGCGCGCCGATCCTCGTCGAGCCCGAGACCCGCCGGCTGGACGGCGCCGTGCGCGAGGTGTCCGTCCCGCCGTTCGCCCCGCCGGTGCGCCACGGTTCGCTCGCCGACCTGCCCTTCGACAACGCGGCGGCCGACCCCGCGGCCGTCGTCCTCAGCCGCCGGGCGGCGGACGGCCGGTGGACGGACGTGACGGCGGCGGACTTCGCCGAACAGGTGCTCGCCCTGGCCAAGGGGCTGCTCGCGGAGGGGCTGGCACCGGGCGACCGGATCGCCGTCATGGCCCGCACCCGCTACGAGTGGACCCTCCTCGACTTCGCCGCCTGGGCGGCCGGACTGGTCACGGTCCCCGTCTACCCCACCTCCTCCGTCTTCCAGACCCGCTGGATCCTCCAGGACTCCGGCGCCGTGGCCCTCGTCACGGAGACCGCGGGCCAGGCCGCCGCCCTCGGCCCGGAACTCGACCGGGTACCGGACCTGCGCCACCTGTGGGTGATCGAGAAGGACCACCTCGAACGGCTCGCGGAACTCGGCGACGCCCAGGTGCCGGAGTCCGAGGTCGCGGTCCGCCGCGGCATGCTCGGCCCGGACACCCTCGCCACCCTCATCTACACCTCCGGCACCACCGGCCGCCCCAAGGGCTGCGCGCTCTCCCACGGCAACTTCTTCGCCGAGGTCGACAACGCCATCGAACTGCTCTACCCGATCTTCAAGGCGAAGACCTCCGAAGAGCCGTCCGTCCTGCTGTTCCTGCCGATGTCCCACGTCTTCGGCCGCATGGTGGCGATCGCCTGCGTCCGGGCGCGGGTGCGGCTGGGCCACGCGCCGAGCCTCAAACCGGAACACCTGCTGCCGGACCTCGCGGCCTTCCGGCCGACCTGCCTGCTGACCATCCCGTACATGCTGGAGAAGGTCTTCAACACCGCGCGCGCCAAGGCGGAAAAGGGCGGCCGGGCCTCCTCCTTCGACCGGGCCGCGAGCGTGGCCAGGCGCTACGGCGAGGCGCTGGAGGCCCGGCAGACCGGCACCGGCGGCGGCCCGAGCCGCGCCCTGCGCACGGCCCGCGCCTTCTACGACCCCCTCGTCTACCGGCGCATCCGCAACGCCATGGGCGGCCGGGTCCGGTACGCCATCTGCGGCGGCTCACCGCTCGGCCGCCCGCTGGCCGCCTTCTACGCCGGCGCCGGCATCGAGATCTTCGAGGGCTACGGGCTGACCGAGACGACCGGCGCCTCCACCGTGACCCCGCCGCTCAAGCCCCGTCTGGGTACGGTCGGCTGGCCCATGCCGGGCACACGGATCCGCATCGCCGCGGACGGCGAGATCCTGGTCGCGGGCGAGCACGTGCTGCGCGGCTACTGGGACCCGCAGGCCGGCGGGGTGGTCCCGGCGACCCGGGACGGCTGGCTCGCGACGGGCGACATCGGGCAGCTGGACGACGAGGGGTATCTGACGATCACCGGCCGCAAGAAGGAACTGCTGATCACGGCGGGCGGCAAGTCGGTGGCGCCCGCACCGCTGGAGAACTGGCTGCGCTCGCACCCCCTGATCTCCCAGGTCATGCTGGTCGGCGACGGCCGCCCCTACGTCGGGGCGCTCATCACCCTCGACCCCGACGGCATCACCCACTGGCGGCAGATGAACGGCAAGCACCCGGTGCCGCCGGAACTCCTCGTGGACGACCCGGACCTGACCGCGATCCTGCAACGCGCGGTGGACGAGGCGAACCGGCTGGTGTCCCGCCCCGAGTCCATCAGGAGGTTCACCATCCTCCCAACGGACTTCACCGAACAGGCAGGCCACCTGACCCCGTCAATGAAACTACGCCGCCCCCAGATCATGCGGGACTTCCCCGAGGCGATAGAGACCCTGTACACGGGCTGACCACCCCCGGCCCGCCCGACGGCCCGCGTGCCCGACGGCTCGCCCACCCCAGCACCCGCAGCCCCGCCGTCACCCCGGTCGCGCCGAGCACCACCACCGCGAACGGGACCCGCCGCCAGGCACCCGCTGGGCGGGTCCAGGAGCCGGGTCCAGCAGCCGGAAGGCGTACGTGCCTACGGCCGGCGTAAGGATCACGGCGAGCGCGGTCGCCGGGCGCCCTCCTTGCCCGCCGGTGCGGCACCAGCCCGCCCGGCGCCGGGCAGTACTCCGGCCCCCGCTGAACTGGGCCGAGCCTGCGTACACCAGCGGTGACATCGTCACCGGCACCCAGCGGGGGAGCCCGCCGGCCACGGACACGGCGCGGAAGGAGGTACGTTCGTCAGAGCGAACAGTAGTTCGAAGAGCCGAACGGAGTCGATGGGCGCCGTGCCCGAAGCCGCAGCCCCGCCTCCGCCCCTGCCCCTGGACTGGATCGCCGCGTCGCTCATCGCGAAATCCACGCTCTCCCAGTTGGAGTCGGCGAGCGGAAACCCGGGCATGGAGACGATCTGGGCGCCGGTCGAGCCGCCCGTGTCCACCGTCCGGGTGATGCGCGCGGGGAGGGGCCGACGGTTGCCCCGGAGCAGGCCGACTACGTCGCCACCCTGCTGTCGGCGAGCCCACCGGGCGTCCGGCGGGACGTCCACCGGCTGCGGGCGGAGCCGGGCGCGGACCTTCGTGCTGATCATGCAGCACGCAGAGCGACGGCCGACCGCCGACCTCCGGCGGTGGAAAAGGGCAGGAGCCCCGTCGCCGAAAGGCGCGGGGCTCCTTGGGTACTTCTCTCAGGGTGCGATCGGATCGCTGCTCAGACGGGGGTGACGTTCTCCGCCTGCGGGCCCTTCGGACCCTGGGTCACGTCGAAGCTCACCTGCTGGTTCTCTTCGAGGGAACGGAAACCCTGAGCGTTGATCGCGGAGTAGTGAACGAAGACGTCGGGGCCTCCGCCTTCCTGGGCGATGAAGCCAAAGCCCTTTTCGGCGTTGAACCACTTCACGGTTCCGGTAGCCATAAGCCCTCCTTGGGCTCACAAAGGGTTGCCCTGCTCCAGAACCTGCAAGTGTGAAACAGTGCCGCACAAGTGCATATGTCTGAAAACGACGAGAGCCCGCGGTTACATGCTCCGCAGGCTCTGTACTGCAAGGGAAACCAAACTGCAACTTGCGGCGAGCCTAGCATGCGGGCAGCCGGAAGCAATAGAGGTCAAGATCACGCCACTCGGAAGTTTGAACGCCACTAGGCCGGTTGACGGAGGGGGCGGTTGTCGGCACCGTACCCCATGAGGTCTAGTCTCGCGATGTGGACAATTCTCGCACCCGGCCGCGCGTCGGCCACATCCAGTTCCTGAACTGCCTGCCCCTGTACTGGGGGCTCGCGAGAACCGGCACCCTCCTCGACTTCGAGCTGACCAAGGACACCCCGGAAAAGCTCAGCGAGCGGCTGGTGCGGGGTGACCTCGACATCGGGCCGATCACCCTGGTCGAGTTCCTGAAGAACGCCGACGACCTCGTCGCCTTCCCGGACATCGCCGTCGGCTGCGACGGCCCCGTGATGTCCTGCGTGATCGTCTCGCAGGTCCCCCTCGACCGGCTCGACGGCGCCCGGGTCGCCCTCGGCTCGACCTCCCGCACCTCCGTCCGCCTGGCCCAGCTGCTGCTCGCCGAGCGGTACGGCGTACGGCCCGAGTACTACAGCTGCCCGCCCGATCTCAGCCTGATGATGCAGGAGGCGGACGCGGCGGTGCTCATCGGGGACGCCGCGCTGCGGGCCAACCTCCTCGACGGGCCGCGCTTCGGGCTCGCGGTGCACGACCTGGGCACGCTGTGGAAGGAGTGGACGGGCCTGCCGTTCGTCTTCGCGGTCTGGGCGGCCCGCCGCGACTACCTGGAGCGCGAGCCGATGATCACCCGTCAGGTGCACGAGGCGTTCCTGTCCTCCCGCAACCTCTCCCTTGAGGAGGTCGGCAAGGTCGCCGAGCAGGCGGCCCGCTGGGAAGCCTTCGACGAGAAGGTCCTGGAGCGGTACTTCACGACCCTCGACTTCCGCTTCGGCGCCCCCCAGCTGGAGGCGGTCGCCGAGTTCGCCCGCCGGGTCGGCCCGACGACGGGCTTCCCCGCGGACGTGAAGGTGGACCTGCTGACATAGCCCACGGCCGTGCCGCCGACGCACTCCGCGGTACGGGTCCCCCGGCAGCACCCGCTGACCGAGGCGTGACGGAGAAGTGCGGGGACTCCGCTTGCAGCCACCACCGACCGACGCCCCCCGGGCTGGACCGCCCCGAGGCACGGCGCCGACGGCTGGCCACACACTCCGCACCGACGAGCAGTCCCGCGCCCTCCCCCCGCTCGAACCCGCTCGCGCGGGCAACCCCCATCGACGCGAGGTCGAGCCCGCACGGACCCCCATCGCCCCGAGGCCGGGCGGACCTCTATCAGTGCGAGGCCGAGGTCGGGCGGACTTCCATCGGCACGGGGGCGAGGCCGGGCGGATCTCCATCGACGCGAGGGCGCGACCGCACGGCGGGTGGGCGGCACCTGGACTGGGCCGGTCCCGGACGCCGACGCTCCAGCGCCCTGAGCCGCCACCGGGTATGCGGCGGGACCTCCCCGGCGACCGCCGTCGCCCCCACGGGCCGCTGCCCCGCACTCCGTACGAGCGCTCGGCGCGGCCCTCGCCGAGGCGTTCGCCGCGCCGTGGTCGGCAGGCGCGTGCCGGGTCCGTCCGGCCGCCGCCCCCGACCCACACCGGGCCCCGCCCGCCGACACCTCGATCCATCCCCGCCCCCCGGTCCCGCATGGCGGACTCCGGCTCCCGGTCCCGCTGTCGCCGCCTCGGTCCATCCCCGGCCCCCGGTCCCGCTGGACGGACTGAGGTCCCCGGCCTCACACGGTGGGCTCCGGCTCCTCGGTCCTGCCGTCGGCGTCTCGGTCCATCCCCGGGCCCCGTCCCGCACGGCGGACTGCCGCCCCCGGTCCCGCACGGCGGACTGCCGCCCCCGGTCCCGCGCGGCGGACTGCCGCCCCCGGTCCCGCACGGCGGACTGCCGCCCCCGGTCCCGTGCGGCGGGCTGCCGCCCCCGGTTCCGCGCGGTGGGCTGCCGCCCCCGGTTCCGCGCGGCGGGCTCCGCTGCCGGTCCGTACCGTGGGCGGTAAGCCCGTCGGCCGTATGGCCCGGGGCGGTGTGCGCCGGGCTCTTCTGCGTGGCGCGGGGGCGGGGTCAGCCTGGGATGACCACCGTGCGTAGTTCGCCGTCGCCCAGGTGGAGCATGCCCTTGCCGGGGGTGATCTGGCCGCCCACCAGGCTGCGGGAGAGGCGTACCCCGATGAGGTCGCCGCTGGAGGACTCCTGGGGGGACAGCAGGACGCCGCGCCGGGCCTTCTTCGCGTCGACCTGCCAGCCGGAGAAGCCGCTGCAGACGTCCTCCTCGTCACCGGCGATGACGAGGGCGAGGCCGCGTTCGGCGCCGCGGGAGACGATGCGCTTCATGTGGGACTCGGCGTCGCAGTCCTCCAGGATCTCCCCGTCGTCGACGAGCACCACGACCGGCTCCTCCAGGGACGCCGAGTCGATGGCCTCCTCGAACTCGTCCTCGTCGATGTCGTCGCCGGTGAAGACCTTCAACACCCCGTCCTTGCCGTCGAGTTGCCGCAGCGGCGACTGGCGCGGGGCCGCCACGACCAGACGTATGCCCTGGGCGAGGAAGGAGTGGGCGAAGTTCATCAGCACCGTGGAGCGGCCGGACTTCGCCGGTCCCGCGACCACGAACGCCGGGACCCCGTCCGCGAGATCGGGGCCGAAGCCGACGATCTCGTCGCCGCCGATACCCGCGAGCGCCCACAGCCGTGAACGCGAGCCCTCCGGGTCGCGCATCTCCCAGGCGTCCTCGAAGGAGATCCGGCTCGGCAGGCTGTCCACCCGGAACGGCCGGCGCGAGCGCGGCACGCCCGCGTCCCGGACCGTCGCCGCCTCGCCGATCGCGGCGATCGCCGCCGCCTGCCCCTGCCCCGTGGTGTCCTCGGCGAGCAGCGCGAACTGCGTCTCCGTACCGGACTCGTTGCGGAACGCGCGCCCCGGCGGGATCTCCTCGGGCACCTTGCGGGCGGGGATGCCGAGCGTGGAGAAGTCACTGCGGTCGGCGAGCCGCAGACCGTACTTGTCCTCGGTGAGCGTCGCGATCCGCCCCACGAGCAGCGTGCGGTCACCGGTCAGCACCAGGTGGATGCCGACGCTCGCACCCTCCCGCATCATCGTCGTCAACTCGTCGGTCAGCGAACCGTGGTCGATCTCGCCGAGCGTGGGCACCCAGCCCTCCCAGCGGTCGAGGAGCACGACGATGTGCGGCAGCCGCTGGTCCTCGGGCGCCGCGGCCCGCTGCTCCCCGATGTCGGCGAAGCCCTTGTCCGCCAACAGGTCCTGACGGCGGGAGAGTTCGCCCTTGAGCCGGTTGACGAGCCGGATCACCCGCTCGGTCTGGTTCCGGCCGACGACCGCGCCGCAGTGCGGCAGCCGGGTCAGCGCGTTGAGGGCGCCGTTGCCGCAGTCGATGCCGTACAGATGGACGTCGGCGCAGGAGTGGGTGCGGGCGAGGGAGCCCGCGATGGTGCGCAGGACCTGTGACCGGCCGCTGCGCGGCGCGCCGCCGATCATCAGATGGCCGAAGGTGGCGAAGTCCACGACCACCGGGCGGCGCGCCTGGTCGGCGGGCAGATCCTCCACACCGTACGGCGCGGGCGGCAGCCGGCCCGGAGCGAGCGCCGCGACCGGCGTCTCGACGTCGTCCAGCAGCAGTGTCTCGGCGAGCGCGGGCAGCCACGGGCTGTGCTGCGCGGGAATGCCCAGCGCGGTGTTGGCCTCGCGGACCGCGTCGACCAGCACCTTCAGGTCGGTGATCTCCTCGTCCTCGCGCGCCTCGGCCTTCGGTTTCACCAGCGCGGCCCGGCCCAGGTCCGCCCAGGCCAGTTCGCCCACCCAGGGCGCGAGGGCGGTGGGGTCCGCGGCGCCGGGCCGGCGGCCACCGACCCGTCCCGACTGGAACGGCACCAGGGACGCGTGCCCGAGACGGACGTACGCCCGGCCCGGCGTGTTCTTGGAGATGTGTCCGGCCTCCGGCGAGTCGATGACGTCGCTGGACTCGCCGCCGTCGGTCACGCGCAGCGCGATCCGCAGGTTGGTGTTGGCGCGGATCTCGGGGGAGACCACACCGCTCGGCCGCTGCGTGGCCAGCAGCAGATGGATACCGAGCGAACGTCCCCGCTGGGCGATGTTGACCAGGCCGGTCACGAAGTCGGGCAGGTCGCGCACCATCGAGGCGAACTCGTCGATGACGATGAGGAGTCGGGGCACCGGCGGATGCGAGGGGTCGCGGCGCACCAGGTCCTGGTAGTCCTCGATGTCCTTGGCGTCGGCGGCGGCCAGGATGTGCTCGCGCCGCTTCAGTTCGGCGCCCAGCGATTCCAGGGCGCGCTCGACGAGATGGGCGTCGAGGTCGGTGACCATGCCGACGGTGTGCGGCAGCTTCACACAGTCCTTGAACGCCGAGCCGCCCTTGTAGTCGACGAGGACGAACGTCATGTTCTCCGGCGTGTTGGCCACCGCCAGCGAGGCGACGATGGTCTGCAGCAACTCGGACTTGCCGGAACCGGTGGTACCGGCGATCAGCCCGTGCGGGCCGTCCTTGCGCATGTCGATGCCGAACGGGCCGTCGTACGACTCGCCGATGACCGCGAGCGTCGACTGCCCGCCCATCCGCCAGCGGGCGGTGATCGCCTCACCGGTCGGCGGCTCCAGTTGCAGCACGTCCAGCAGCCGGCTCGCCGCGGGCAGCGCCGAGTCCTCGGTCTCGCCGCTGATGTCGCGCAGCGGGGACAGCGAGCGGGCCAGGCGCAGGCACCAGGGGGCGGAGACGAAGTCGGGCCGTACGTCCTTGATGCGCTCGGCGCCCGCCTCCTCGACCCGCAGCCGCAACTCCCGTGCCTGCTGCGCCGGTTCGCTCTCCTGGGCGGTTGTGGCGTGCCAGGCGTGGAAGGACGGGAAGCCGCCGGGCGCCTGCTGCTGCACCGCCTGCTGCGCCGCGCTGTCGTACTCCTGTGCCTTGGGCTCGGCGACGACGAACGCCTGGCACTCGCCCGGCAGGAACCGTTCCTCCGCGTCCAGGCACAGCGCGTAGACGGACACCGCCGGGCCCTCGCGCAGCAGCCGTACGACACCCGGCAGGGACCGCAGCCGCCGCGAGCCGTCCCAGACGACCACGATGTCCGGGTCGGAGAAGTCCGTGCGCTGCCCGCGGTTCTGCTCGGCGGCCTTCTTGCGGGCGTCGAGGATCTGGGTCAGCTCGCCGATGCGGGCGCCGACCGTCTCGGCGTCGGTGCCGATGAGGACGTTGGCGTCCTGCCCGCCGGTCGGCCGGGCGTGCGGCAGCCAGCGCACCCAGTCCCAGCTGCTCTGCGCGCTGTTCTCACTCAGGACGTAGAACTGGACGTCCATCGGGCTGTGCAGCGCGGCGGTCTGCGCGACCGCCCACCGTCCGAGGGCGCGCGCCGAGTCGCCCGGCCCCGCCATGCCGATCACGCCGAGGGACCGCAGCGAGAGCGCCACCGGCGCGTCCTCGATGGTCCAGGTGACCTGGCGGCGGTGGTCGTCCTGCTCCGGGTCGTCGAGGACCACCTCGGAGGGCAGCCGGCCCGTTCCGACCCGCACCAGCAGATGGTCACGGTCGGTGCGCCGCCGCTCCCACAGCCGGGTGCGCGGGCCGGTGCCGAGGGAGAGGACGGCGGCCGGGTCGGGCACGGCGGCCCGCCGGTCCTGCCGCTCCGCGACGAGCGCGTCCTGCGCGTCCTTCTCGATCCGCTCCTTCTGCTCCTTGTACTCCTTGACCTGCTTGGCATGGGACTTGCGCCCGTGCTTCTTGTCCATGAAGTAGTTGGCGAACAGCAGGACGGGGCTGAGGCCCGCCATGATCAGGTAGTACCAGCGCTGGAAGATGAGCACGGACACCACCGCGCCGACCACCGGGGTCAGCGCCATCAGCCAGGGCAGCGGCCGGGCCTCGTACTCGCGCGGCGGCGACGGCAGCCGGAACTTGGTCTGCCGCTCGGGCGGGCGCAGCCGGGGCGGCCGGTTGTAGTCGAGCCCGATCCCGTCGTCCGACCACTTCAGGGCCGCGTTGGGCGGGCTGTAACGGCCCAGTTCCAGAAGGGTGTTGCCGACGGCGATCTGCGCGCCGAGCGGCCAGGCGTCGCCGTCCCTCTCGGAGATCTTCGTCCCGTCGAGGCTGACTGTGTTCTTGTCGTCCGTGCCGGCGTGCACGGCGACTTGGCAGGTGCCATCGGTTGCAACTGACAAGGTGAGGGCGCGGGCGTCGAGTTCGGGGTCGTCGACGCGCAGTTGTGCGGCCGGGCCGCTGCCGATGTCGTAGCGGCCGACGCCGAGCCGATGCACATGACCGGCGGCCGGCCCGCCCACGACCCGCAGTTCGACCAGCCCCGTCGGCTCGCCGGGCAGACAGCCGGCCGGGTCCTGGAGACTGACGACGGCGCCCTCGCGCAGCGGCGAACCGACGACGGTGGCACTCGGATCGACGGCGTACCCGTCCACGTACACGAGGGGCGCGCCACCCGGCGGGACCGCCTGGTGCTGCCCGATCGGAATGACCTGCGCGCCGCCGACGCCGACGTGTCTGGCCAGCTCCTGCGCGATGTCCCCGACGCTGGACTCGGGGTCGGCATCGAGTACGACGTCGGCGGAGCCCCCGCCGAACGGGTCGACGACGGTCAGAGTCAGGCGCACGCTCGTCCTCCCCAAGCCCCCCGTGACCGCTCCCTTGCGCAGGTCACAGTGGAAGCGACGATATCCGCTCGGCGCGGGGGCGGGGCAATGGGCGGGCGGGGTACGGTGCACGTCCGGTGCACGTCCTGTGCGCTTGCGGACGTTCTTTCCGATGGCAACGCGCTGTGCACGCGCTCACGGCGTCCACTTCACCGTTTCTGTTCCGGATTCGGGGATGTGGCACGTCAGTTCACCCCCGTAAGCTGCTGCCGCAAGAGCGGACGTATCACCTGGGTGGAACCATGCGGCCCACCCGTCTCGTCCGCGCACAGGGAGCCACGGGGGTTGGCCCTGCGGCATGGTGAAGAGGAGCGGTCTCATGGCCAAGGACCTTGACGTCACATACCAGGACATGCGCGACGCAGCCAAGCATGTCGTGAAGGAGAAGGAAAAGCTCCAGGAGAAGCTCGACGGCCTGCGCAAGTACATCGCCAACCTGGTCGAGTCCGGCTACGTCACCAAAAGCTCCTCGAAGGCCTTCGACGAGAACTTCGAAGAGTTCACCCGCGGCACCAAGGACACGCTCGACGGCCTGGACGGCATGGGTGACTACCTGACCAACGCGGCCGACAAGTTCGAGCAGATCGACGAGGAACTGGCGCAGGCGGCCAAGAGCCGGTGACCTAGGCCCGACGGCACGTCATGACCGGTGCGGCGGGCCGCCCAGCTCGCCGCGTCGGCACCCATCGCCATGTCGTGCCCCCCGGTTCAGTGGGCGGTGACGCCGTCCGTGGCCGACAGCGGGCCGCTTGGTCGCTGGTGTACGCGAGGCGGTGTCTGCCGTTCCCGGAGGGTGCCGGGGCGCCCATCGCACCCGGCCGTTCGCGTCAGTGGTGCCTGTCGCCACGGTCGTCGTGGGCCCCTTGCAGAAGTCGAGCTTGACCGCGCCCGGCATATCCGGAAGGCGCGGTGCCGCCCCGGTCGTCGTGGGCCAGCGTTCCCGTCGCGGCGATCCGGTCGCCCTTCCTGACGGTTTCGGGCGTGACGTCGACCTTGCTCAGACGGGCCCGGCGGCCCGGGAACACCGTCGCCACGTTCTAGTCCTCGACGCGACCGGTCGCCGAGGCGACCACCACCGCGAGCTGCCAGGCATTTCCGGCGTCGGCGTTGCCGCCCGCCGGTGCCACTGGGCTCGTGGCGTTCATGCTTCTTCGGGTGAGGCGTCGGGCGTGAGAGCCTGGGTGGGATCGACGAAGGAGACCGTCTGGAGAATGGCTCCCATCATGTCGACGAACTGGGCCCACCGATCCACGGAAGCTGTGAAGAGCGTGAAGACGGCCGTGAACGGGCCGGTCGGGAACGGCACGTGGACCTGGATCCGGGCCGTGACGAGATCCGTCGCCTCCCCGCTGGCCGTCACCGCGGGGTTGAGTTTCAGCTCACGCCAGGTGACGCATGACACCGCAGGGCCACACGGGAGATCGAGCCATCCGACCTCGCTGTAAGAGTCCGCGGAAAGGGTCGCGAGAATTCCCTGCGCCACGACATCGGTGTCGGTGTCGGCCTGGTCCGTGGGGATCGCGGCCAAGGTGAAGGCGCACTGGGCCACGCCGTCGGAGGGGTTGTGCCGGGCGATGTCACCCTCGGGGGTGTGTTCTTCCTCCGACGTGGAGAACAGGCCCATCGCGGCGTAGGAGACCCCGGTGCCCTGCATGAGTTCGGCAATTGCCGTGTAGTACGGAGCGGCGGGGCCCCAGACCGTCTCGTCCCCACGGGAGTAGAGCTCCCGCACGAAGGAGTGCGCGCGGGCCGCACGTTCCTCGGGGCTGTCGGCGAGGGGCAGCGCGAAGAAACCCTCAGGGGCCAGGAACCAGACCGGCGGGGGCTCCGTCGTTGTGAGGAGTGGCTGAAGGGGATCGGTGGGCTCGGCAGAGGGGCGCATGGAGTGTGGCCGTTTCCAGTGTGAAGTTCCGGTGGTTTCAGAGGTCTTCTGGGTGATATTCCCTGGGGTCGACTTCCCGGCCGTCGTCGTCCATGACCAGACTCTCCTCCGAGGCTCCGAACGCGGAGGTGAACCGACGCGGCAGCAGAATGTCGACGTTGTAGTGGCCGCACGTATTGCGGGTGATGATGGGGGAGACGGAATCCGGCATCTCGACGTTCGCGGCGAATTCCAGGACTGCCGCCCGCTGCTGAGGGGTCAGGGAATCGAGGGGGAGCAGGTTGGGGGTGTGCTCCAGGTACCGCGTCAGCTTTCTGCGCCCAAAAGCCCGAAGCCTGCACCATGAGCCGTCTACGAAGGTGACTTTGAAGTCGTTGCCGTCCTTGAAGTCTTTGAGTTCGATGCCGCTAATGTCGGTGCGTGCGCACTCCCATAGAACCTCGTCATCGATCGCCTCGACGCTCTTCTTGTTATAGGGCAGGCTGACGATGACGAGTCTGCGGTCGGTGACGATCGCGTGCGTGCGCTGGTGCTTCTGGTCGGTGCGCCCCGGGTCCAGTTGCCAGGGCAGGGTGCGGGCGACGGTGCCTGGCGCGGCCCACATGACCGGGAAGTCCTCGACCTCGTTGGACGGTTCGTCCGGCCTGTCGGAGCCCGAGTCGCTTGAGGGGGTGGCGATATTGCCGCCTGCAGCGCTGAGAACGGCCATGAAGGTCGCGCCTACGACGATGGCGGCACCCTTGAGAGTCTTCAAGCCGACCGTGCTGCCCGTCGAACGAGCCGTGAAGGAGGGGCCTTCGGGCCAGCCTGGCAACTCGTCTTGGATGTCGTTGCGCTCTGTGTCACGGAACCAGCGCATACCCCTGACCCGCATCGCGGCGCCCGTCGCGAAGGTGACGGGTGCGCGTCCCAGAAGCATTTCCCCTGGTTCGGGCTGCCAGATGTTCATGTCGGTACGCACTGAGCCTTTCCCGGTAAACGGTCATAGCTGTGTGTGATCGTTTAGATGGTGCGGTCGTATTCGAGCTGGAGCAGGACGAGGGCTGCGGCGGCGAT
>NZ_JBIWKB010000041.1:0-13347 GCF_044765425.1 Streptomyces sp. NPDC102462
ACCGTCTTGTCACCCTTGTCGGTGGCGGCCTTCAGCGCCTCGCGGTTGACCGGGACGACGCTGTTGCCGAACTTCACGCCGCCGTCGGTGATCGGTACCTCGATCAGGTTCATGGCCGGGGAGCCGATGAAGCCGGCGACGAACAGGTTGGCCGGGCGGTCGTACATGTCGCGCGGCGAGGCGACCTGCTGGAGCAGACCGTCCTTGAGGACCGCCACGCGGTCGCCCATCGTCATGGCCTCGATCTGGTCGTGGGTGACGTAGACGGTGGTGATGCCGAGGCGGCGCTGGAGGGACGCGATCTGCGTACGGGTGGAGACGCGGAGCTTGGCGTCCAGGTTGGACAGCGGCTCGTCCATGAGGAAGACCTGCGGCTCACGCACGATGGCGCGGCCCATGGCGACACGCTGACGCTGACCGCCGGACAGGGCCTTCGGCTTGCGGTCCAGGTACTCGGTGAGGTCGAGGATCTTCGCGGCCTCCTCGACCTTCTGCCGGATCTCCGCCTTGTTGACGCCGGCGATCTTCAGGGCGAAGCCCATGTTGTCGGCGACCGTCATGTGCGGGTAGAGCGCGTAGTTCTGGAACACCATGGCGATGTCCCGGTCCTTCGGCGGCAGGTGGGTGACGTCGCGCTCGCCGATGCGGATGGCGCCGGCGTTGACGTCCTCCAGGCCGGCGAGCATGCGCAGGGAGGTGGACTTGCCGCAGCCGGACGGGCCGACCAGGACGAGGAACTCGCCGTCCTCGATCGCGATCTCGAGCGAGTCGACGGCGGGCTTTTCGGAACCCGGGTAGATCCGGGTCGCCTTGTCGAACGTGACAGTGGCCATGGTGAGCAGGCCCCCTTCTACCGGCAGGAACGTGCCGGACGATCCGAGTAGGAAGGTGGATGGTGTAGTCCACGCGGGTGAACTGGGTCAGGACGGTACCTGGCGTTTCCCTGATCTGTCAGTACCTCGGGGACTGTGAACTTCGCGGAAATTTTCGACAAGGCGCCCCGGGGACGTGGGTACACTGCTCGGGCGGGTATCCGCACGCCTCCTTAGCTCAGCTGGTCAGAGCGCCGCTCTTGTAAAGCGAAGGTCGTCGGTTCGAATCCGACAGGGGGCTCTGTAAAGCCCACTCTGACCTGGGGTTCTTCCCGGCTGAGAGGCTTTTGCCGGCCTCGGACCCCTCGTCCGGGGCCGTTCGCATGACAGGCCGGGCCTGCCCGGGGTCGGTGGTGTGCGAGGGCGGCTTTCCGCACCGGGTGTGCGGGCTCCGGACCATGATCGGCGCGGAGCTGCCGGGACGGCTCTCGGATCTGCCGGGGGACCTGCCCCACCGCGCGGGACGGCGTCGGATCGGGTTGTCCCATGCCGTCCCTGCTGTTTTCTCCATGCCGCGCGACGACCACTGCGGGTCCGGCTCGGCACCGCCCGGGTCCGGCCGGTCGGTGATGGGTTCAGCCGGCGATCCGCTCCGGGTCGAGCACCACGGGCAGCTCGGCGAGTCCGCGGAACGCCGGGAAGGGCACGGTCAGCCAGCGCACCTCGTGCGGGGGCACGGCCAGCGTGATCTCGGGGTACCGGCGGAACAGCGTGGTGAGCGCGATGTGCATCTCCAGGCGGGCCAGCGGCGCGCCGACGCAGTAGTGGGGGCCGTGGCCGAACGCCAGGTGGGGCTGGCCTCCGGTGCGCGTGACGTCGAGCCGGTCGGGCTCGGCGTACACCTGCGGGTCGCGGTTGGTGGCGGTGAGGGCGATCTGGACGAGGGACCCCTTGGGGATCACCACACCGCGCATCGGGATGTCCTCGGTGGCGTGGCGGAAGGTGGAGCTTTCCACCGACCCCTCGTACCGCAGCAGTTCCTCGACGGCCTGCTTCAGGGCCTCGGGGTTCGCGAGGGCCGCGCGGCGCTGGTCCGGCTTCGAGAGCAGGTGGTACACGGCGTTGCCGATGAGGTACGCGGTGGTCTTGTGGCCCGCGAAGAACAGCACCCACGCCGTCGAGACCAGCTCATGGTCCGTCAGGGCGCCGTCCTGGTCCTGGGCCGCGATGAGCGCGCTCATCAGGTCGTCGCCGGGCGTGCTGCGCTTGCGCGCCACGAGGTCGACCAGGAGGTCGCGCAGCTTCCCCTCGGCCTCCTCCAGTGCCTTCTTCGCCTCCGGGCCGAATCCGGTCTTCGCCACGGTCACCGCCCACTGGTGGGCGCGCTCGCGCTCGTCCTCCGGCACGCCGAGGAGTTCGCAGATGACCTGGAGCGGCAGCGGGAACGCGAAGTTCGGGAGCAGGTCGACGGACGCGTCGGTCGGGCAGCGCTCCAGCAGTTCTTCGGTGACCTGCTGGATGCGCGGGCGCAGCGACTCCACCCGGCGCGGTGTGAAGGCGCCCTGCACGATCCGCCGCAGCCGGGTGTGCTTGGGCGGGTCGGAGAACAGCATGTTGTCGTCGAGCGCGATGGAGGAGTCGCCGAAGATGCGCTGGTACGCGTCGAGGGCGCCGTACATGTCCTTGCTCAGCCGCGGGTCGGCCAGCGCGGCGCGCGCGTCGTCGTAGCGGGTGATCAGGTAGGTGTCCACGCCGTGCGGTGGCTTCAGCGGGCACACCGGGGCGGTTTCCCTCAACTGCGCGTACACGGGGTGCGGGTTGGCGCGGAAGTCGGGTGTGCACCGGGAGGCGGCGGCCACGGGGTCCGCGGATCCGGATTCGGTGTGCAGGGGTGTTTGCGTCATGGCCTCGACGGTTCCCGGTGGGCCGCCGCCAGCAAACGTTCTTAACCCGTCCGGAGCGGCGCGGGGACGCGGCGCGGCGATCGGAGCAACAGAAGGTGCGGGGCCCAAGGAGCGGGCGAAAAGTTGATGCCGGTTGGAAACCCCCTGAGCCGCCGATTCCTGCGGGCTCGGGGTGTTCGGGTTCCGACGACAGACGATGACGAAAGTTGATAGGGGATCAGTCGATGAGCAAACGGGCCGTGGAATCCGTACCGGTTCTGGTGGTAGGCGGCTCCTTGGTGGGCCTGTCCACGTCAGTCTTTCTCAGTCGCCTCGGCGTCGAGCACCTTCTCGTCGAGCGTCACGCCGCGACGTCCACTCACCCTCGCGGCCGTGGGAACAACCTGCGCACCATGGAGCTGTTCCGGACCGCGGGCGTCGAGCAGGACATCCGCGCCGCGGCGAGCGCCCTGGCGGGAAACGACGGCGTCCTCCAGGTGAGCACGCTCTCCGGCGGCGACCGCCGGTGGATCGTCAAGGCGATCGACACGGGTCCGGCCCTGTCGCAGATCACCTCGTCCGGCTGGTGTCTGTGCAGCCAGAACGACCTTGAGCCCGTCCTCCTGCGCTACGCCCGCCACCTCGGCGGCGACATCCGCTTCGGCACCGAGCTGGTCTCCTTCACCCAGGACGCCGAAGGGGTGCACGCGGAGGTACGGGACCGGGACAGCGGCGAGACGCGCATCGTGCACGCCCAGTACCTCGTGGCCGCCGACGGGCCCCGCAGCCCGGTGCGTGAGCGGCTGGGCATCACCCAGTCGGGACCGGGCGCGCTGTTCCACAACGTGAGCATCACGTTCCGCAGCAAGAAGCTGCAGGACGTCGTCGGCGACAGGCACTTCGTCGTCTGCTACGTCACCGATCCCGCCGGCGAGGGTGCCCTGCTGCCGGTGGACAACCGCGAGCGGTGGGTCTTCCACGCGCCCTGGGCCCGGGACCAGGGCGAGACGCTGGACGACTTCACCGACGAGCGCATCGTCGCCCACATCCGCGCCGCGGCGGGCGCCCCCGACCTCGACGTCGAGGTCACCGGCAAGGCCCCCTGGCACGCGGCGGACCGCGTGGCCGACAGCTACGGCGAGGGCCGGGTCTTCCTGGCCGGTGACTCGGCGCACGAGATGCCGCCCACCGGTGCGTTCGGCTCCAACACCGGTATCCAGGACGCCCACAACCTCGCCTGGAAGATCGCGGCCGTCCTGCGCGGCTGGGCCGGTCCGGGGCTGCTCGACACGTATCAGACGGAACGTCGGCCGGTCGCGTTCGCGACGACCGCCCGCGCCCTGTTCCAGGCGGGCGAGGAAGAGCACCCGGGCTACACCCCGGAGAAGCGCAAGGACGATCCGGCCGACGCCCTGACGGTGGCCTTGTGCTACCGCTACCCGTCGGGCGCCGTTGTCGGCGCCGACCCGGACGCCGCGATCGTGCCCGCCGAGTTCGAGCTGGGCGGCGCACCCGGGAGCCGCGCTCCCCACCTGTGGGTGACCGCCCGGGACGGCCGGCGGATCTCCACCCTGGACCTCTACGAACGGTCCTTCGTCGTCCTCACCGGCCCCGGAGGCGAGGCATGGCGCACCGCGGCCGGTGATGTCGCCGCACGTCTGGGCGTCCCGGTGGAGGGCTACGTCGTCGGCGCGGGCCACGACCTGGTCCCCGAGGACGGGGCCGACTGGGCGGCGCTGCACGGCACGGCGGAGTCCGGTGCCGTCCTGGTCCGCCCCGACGGCTTCGTGGCATGGCGGTCGCCCGGGCTGGTGGCGGACCCGGAACGGGCCCTCGCGGACACGCTGTTGACGGTCCTCCGCCGCGAGACGCCACCGGACGCCGCGGCCGAGCCGCGGCGGACGACCGCGGCGGAGCAGCCGCTGGCGACGACATCCGACGGGCGCGTCTGAGCGCCTTCACCTGAACGCCGCTTCTGCACGAAGAAAGGCCCCACCGTGATATCGACTCACCCCACTCACCCCTCAGGGAACGCCCCGGCCGACGACGACGCCCGGACCTCCCGTGTGGACGTTCACCACCACTTCACCGCGCCCGCCTGGCTCGACTGGGCCGAGGCGCAGGGCCTCGTCCGGCGCGACAGGCTGCCCTGGTGGACCCGCTGGGACCTGGACTCCGCGCTCGCCCTGATGGACCGCACGGGGATCCGCACCACCGTCATGACCGTGGCCATGCTCGGCCGCATCCAGGAGCGCGGCAAGCGGGAGGAGAGCGCACGGGTCGCGCTGGAGGCGGCGGCGGAAGTCGCCGCCGGCCACCCCGCCCGCTTCACCTTCTTCACGCCGGTCTTCCTCGACGACCTCGACCTGTCGAGCTGGTCGCTGAAGTACGGTCTCGACGACCTCGGCGCCGTCGGGGTGAGCACCCGCACCAGCGCGGGCGGTGTCTATCTCGGCGACCCCTCCCACGACCGCCTCCTCGCCGAGCTGAACGACCGCTCCGCTGTCATCAGCACGCACCCGATGGACGTACCCGGTGGCAACGCCGACGGGGCGGGCGTGCCGGGCCTGCCGCCGTTCATGTGCGACTTCCTCATGGACACGACTCGCGCCGCGATCAACCTCATCCTCAACGGCGTCCTCGACCGCTACCCCGACATCACGTTCGTCCTCCCGCACGGCGGCGGCTTCCTCCCCTACATGGCCACCCGCCTGGAACTCCTCAGCGACCACCTCACCCCCGAGATCGAACCGTCCCGGATACGCGACTACCTGCACCGCTTCTACTACGACACGGCGGGCCCCATGTCCCCGTCGTCGACCCCCACCCTCATGGCCACGGTCGACCCCGACCGGATCCTCTACGGCACCGACTGGCCGCCCACCTCCGCCCACGTCGTCTCCGACGTCGCGGCGCCGGCCCTGGACAGCGACCCGGCCATCGCCGGCCATCAGCTCCGCGGCATCAACCGGGACAACGCGCTGCGCCTGATACCCGCGCTCGCCCGGGTCTGAGCCGGCCGGTCTCAGGTCAACGGGCCTATGCACAGCGGAGGTTGCGCGCGGCGGCCCTCGGCCTGGGTGCCGCCGTCGCGGACCTCGACTGCGGACGACGAAGGCCACCCGTGCCCTTTCGGCGCGGGTGGCCCTCGTGTCACCGGTATCGCCCAAGTCGCCGTCTCAGCCCGTGCGCAGGACTTCCCCGAGGACGCCGCGCAGCTCTGCCTCCGGGTCCGCCACCGCGCAGGAGGACCGCCAGGCCACGAACCCGTCCGGCCGCACCAGGACGGCACCGTCGGCCGTCGTGCCGTGCAGCCGCGTCCAGTCGACCGGTCCGGTGGCGCCCTCCGTGTCGTACGTCAGATCCGCGTCGGCGCCCGGGCCGATCCGGTAGGCGTCGAGCCGTACGCCGTCCTGTTCGGCGATCCGGCGGGCCGCGGTGTGCCAGCCGGCGTCGTCCGGGGCGTCGGTGAGCAGGACCATGGAGCGCTCGTACAGGTCGATGGTGGAGACCCGCTCGCCGTCGCGGCGCAGCCACAGGTGCGGGGCGCGGCTGCCGGGCTGTCCGGCCAGGCGCAACTCCTCGGGGACGACGGGCTGTTCGGGGTCGGCGCCGACGACGGCGCCCTGCGGGTAGTGGTAGCCGAGTACGACGTTGAGGATGCCGCCGCGCCGGCCGCCGCCGACGCCGGGGGCCGGGACGAAGCCGGGGTGGCTGTGCTCCACCGAGCGGGCGGAGGCGCGGGCGCTGGTCGCCAGGGCCACCGGGCGGCGCTCGGTTTCGTAGGTCTCCAGCAGGCCGGGACCGGCCCAGCCGTCCAGCACCGCGGCCAGCTTCCAGGCGAGGTTGTGGGCGTCCTGGACACCGGTGTTGCAGCCGAACGCCCCGGTGGGGGACATCTCGTGGGCGGAGTCACCGGCGAGCAGCACCCTGCCGGACGTGTACTGGTCGGCGACCCGTTCGGCCGCACGCCACGACGCCTTTCCGGTGATTTCCACGTCGAGGTCGGGGACGCCGACGGCCCGCCGGATGTGCCGTTGGAGGCGTTCCTCGGTGAACTCCTCCAGCCTTTCGCGTTCCGGATGCCACGGTGCGTGGAAGACCCAGCGTTCCTTGTTGTCGATGGGCAGCAACGCGCCGTCGGCCTCGGGGTTGTTGAGGTAGCAGCAGATGAAGTGCCGGTCGCCGACGACGTCCGCGAGCAGCTTGGAACGGAAGGTGACGCTGACGTTGGCGAACAGGTCGCCGGGTCCCGACTGTCCGATGCCGAGGCTGTGGCGCACCGGGCTGCGCGGGCCGTCCGCCGCGACCAGGTAGTCCGCGCGGACCGTGTACCGCTCGTCGGTGGTGCGGTCCAGGACGGTGGCCGTCACTCCTTCGGCGTCCTGCTCGAAGGACTCCATCCGGTGGGAGTAGCGCAGGTCGCCGCCGAGTGCGCGGGCGCTGTGAAGGAGTACCGGTTCGAGGTCGTTCTGGCTGCACAGGCACCACCCGGTGGGGCTGAGCCGGGCGAGCCCGCCACCGGGGTCGATCTGTTTGAACAGCCACTCTCCCGCGTCCCCGACCAGCGTCGGGGCTTGCAGGATGCCGTGGTTGCCGGCCAGCGGTGAGGCAGCGGCCTTGATGCCCGGTTCGATGCCGGCCACCCGGAACAGCTCCATCGTCCGTACGTTGTTGCCCCGTCCGCGTGGATGGACCGAGGTCCCCGAGTGCCGCTCGACCAGCATGTGCGGCACACCGAGACGGCCCAGGAACAGGGACAGGGACAGGCCCACCAAAGAGCCGCCCACGATGAGGACGGGAATCCGGTGGTTGGCTTTTTGATGCATCGGAAGTCTCCATGAGCAGAGGTGCGCCGATGGGGCGCCTGTGGTTTTCCATGCCCTCTGCGGGCGGCTCGGTGCGTCTCGGCCCGCCCAATCACCCGCGTGGTTCACAGCCTTTGGCGGGCGGCTCGGGGTGTCTTCCCGGTGCCCATCACCCGCGTGGTTCATACGAGTCGCGCGCTTGTGGGGACCGGCACAGGATCAAGGAACGCTGACGTCGCGTCATCATCGGCCGGCGTCCGCATCTGCACGCGAAGGAGATGTACGCAGATGACCATCATGGCTGAACGTGTGTCAGAAGAGCTGACACGACAGGTGTCGAAAGTCTCCCAGTCCGTGTTCGACGGCTCCCGGCTGCGGGTCGTCCTGCTGGTCGACGTCTATGACGGAGCCCAGCAGCAGTTCCTGAAGGCGTACGAGAAACTGTGCAACCAGGTTGCGTCCGTGCCCGGCCACGTCAGCGACCAACTCTGCCAGTCCATCGAGAATCCCTCCCAATGGCTCATCACGAGCGAGTGGGAGAGCGCCCCGCCGTTCCTCGACTGGGTGAACAGCGAGGAACACGTGGAGATGGTGAAGCCGCTGCACGGCTGCGTCCGGGACACCCGGTCGCTGCGCTTCCACGTCGTGCGGGAGACCGGCGTGGGCGTCGAGCGGTCGCCGCACCGCAGGCTCCAGAACGCGCCGCGGATCGGTGACGGGCTGATCCGGCACGCGCTGACCTTCACGGTCCGGCCGGGCAGCGAGGAGAAGGTCCAGAAGATCCTCGCGGACTACCGCTCGCCCGAGCCACGGGTCGACGACAGCACCCGGCTGTGCCGGACCTCCCTGTTCATGCACGGCAACCGGGTGGTGCGGGCCATCGAGGTACGCGGCGACCTGCTCGCGGCACTGCGGCACGTGGCCCGGCAGCCCGAGGTGCGCGCGGTCGAGGAGGCCATCAACCCGTACCTGGAGCAGGACCGGGACCTCAACGACCAGGAGTCGGCGCGGATCTTCTTCACCCGGGCTGCACTGCCGGCCGTGCACCACGTGACGACGGACGCGATGGCCTGGGGCGAGCGGTGTGCCCTGTACTACCCGGCGGTGCCCGGCCGCGGCATGCGACTGGCCGAACTGCTCGCCCAGTACGACGAGATGGTCGCCGAGGACCCGACCAGCCCGGTGCTGCGCAGCACGATCTTCCAGCGCGACGACGTGGTGGTGCGGCTGCTCGATCTGCGCGAGGAGAGCGGTGTCCAGCCCGTGGTGCCTCCGTCGGCGCACGCGGCCGAGCTGAAGTCGCTCCTCGCCGGCGAGGCTTCCCGCATGACCCTGGTCACCGACCGCCGTTCGAACGCCTGACCCGGCGGCGCGATCCGGCGTGGCCCGTTCCGTGGCCACGTCCCTCTTCGCGCCGCAGCACACTAACGGAGGAACGTCGTGATCAAACCCCGTCCCAGAATCGTGGACCTCAGCGAGGTCGAGCCCAACGTCCGGCGCGGCGGCGATCTGCGCGCCATGCTCACCCCGGCCACGGTGGGTGCCACCAGCGGTTTCATGGGCGTGGCCATCGTGCAGCCCGGCGACCGCATCGGTGAGCACTACCACCCCTACTCCGAGGAGTTCGTCTATGTCGTCTGCGGTCAGCTGGAGGCGGACCTGGACGGCGAGGCGCACGCGCTGCGGCCCGAGCAGGGGCTGATGATCCCCGCCTACATGCGGCACCGCTTCCGCAACGTCGGCAAGGTGGAGGCCCGGATCGTCTTCCACCTCGGTCCGCTGGCGCCGCGCCCGCAGCTGGGCCACGTCGACACGGAGGAGACCGAGGTGATCGGCGCCGCCGCCGTCACCACCGAGGCGGTCGCGGCGGGCGCCGGTCGGGCGGCCGACGCGGGGAAGGTTCCTTCATGACCCGGCGCGTGGCGGTCACCGGCATAGGCATCGTCGCCCCGGGCGGCATCGGCGCACCGGCCTTCTGGGATCTGCTCGCGGCCGGCCGCACGGCGACGCGTGGCATCACGTTCTTCGACCCGGCGGGCCTCAGGTCCCGGATCGCCGCCGAGTGCGACTTCGATCCGGCGGCGCACGGGCTGGGCGCCGAGCAGGTCGAACGGGCGGACCGGTACATACAGTTCGCGCTGGTCGCCGGTGACGAGGCCGTGCGGGACTCGGGTCTCGACCTGGCCGGGGAGAACCCCTGGCGGGTCGCGGTCTCCCTGGGCACCGCGGTCGGCGGCACCACCCGCCTGGAACACGACTACGTCCTGGTCAGCCACCGGGGTCAGCAGTGGGACGTGGACCACCGGGAGGCGGAGCCGCAGTTGCACCGGGCGTTCTCGCCGAGCACGCTCGCCTCGGCGGTGGCGGAACGATTCGGCGCACGGGGTCCGGTGCAGACCGTCTCCACGGGCTGCACCTCGGGGCTCGACGCGGTCGGGTACGCCTTCCACACCGTGGAGGAGGGCCGGGCCGACGTCTGCATAGCCGGTGCCTCGGACTCGCCGATCTCACCGATCACCATGGCGTGCTTCGACGCGATCAAAGCCACGTCCCCCAACAACGACGATCCCGCACACGCCTCCCGACCCTTCGACAACAACCGTGACGGGTTCGTCATGGGCGAGGGCGGCGCGGTGCTCGTCCTGGAGGAACTGGAACACGCGCGGGCCCGAGGCGCCCACGTCTACTGCGAACTGAGCGGCTACGCCACCTACGGCAACGCCTACCACATGACCGGCCTGACCAGCGAGGGCCTGGAGATGGCCCGGGCCATCGAGGACGCCCTCGACCACGCCCGGCTCGACCCCACGGCCATCGACTACGTCAACGCCCACGGCTCGGGCACCCGGCAGAACGACCGGCACGAGACGGCCGCCGTGAAGCGGGCCCTGGGACCGCACGCGTACCAGACGCCCATGAGCTCCATCAAGTCCATGGTGGGGCACTCCCTCGGCGCGATCGGCGCGATCGAGGTCGTGGCCTGCGTGCTCGCCCTGGCCCATCAGGTCGTACCGCCGACCGCCAACTACGAGACCCCGGACCCCGAGTGCGACCTGGACTACGTCCCCCGTGTCGCCCGCGAGCGCTCGCTCGGCAGCGTGCTCTCCGTGGGCAGCGGGTTCGGCGGCTTCCAGTCCGCGGTGATCCTGACCCGGCCCCGGGAGTAAGGAAGAGGACACGATGAGCGCACCCCGCGAACGCCGCGCGGCCATCACCGGAATCGGTGTCGTCGCACCCAACGGAACCACCACCGACACCTTCTGGAAGGCCACCCACGAGGGGCGCAGCGTCCTCGACCGGATCACCCGGGAGGGCTGTGAGCACCTGCCGCTGAAGGTGGCCGGCGAGGTCCGCGCCTTCGACCCGGCGGCGGCGGTCGAGGAGCGCTACCTCGTCCAGACCGACCGGTTCACGCACTACGCGATGGCCGCGGCCGACCTCGCGCTGGACGACGCCCGGCTCGGCGCCGCCGACACCGCCGACGCGCCGTTCTCGATCGGTGTGGTCACCGCGGCCGGTTCCGGCGGCGGTGAGTTCGGCCAGCGGGAGCTGCAGCGACTGTGGGGCAAGGGCAGCCGGTTCGTCGGCCCCTACCAGTCCATCGCCTGGTTCTACGCCGCCTCCACCGGTCAGATCTCCATCCGCCGCGGCTTCAAGGGGCCGTGCTCGGTCGTCGCCGCCGACGAGGCGGGCGGCCTGGACGCCCTCGCCCATGCGGCCCGGGCGGTGCAGCGCGGCACCGACGCGGTCGTGGCCGGCTCGACCGAGGCGCCGCTCGCGCCGTACTCGATGGTGTGCCAGCTCGGCTACGAGGAGCTGAGCACCGTCGAGGACCCGGCCCGCGCCTACCTGCCGTTCACGGCGTCGGCGGCCGGGTTCGTGCCCGCCGAGGGCGGCGCCATGGTCGTGGTGGAGGCGGAGCGGTCGGCCAGGGAGCGCGGTGCGCCGCTGCGCGCCCTGCTCGCCGGGCACGCGGCGACGTTCACCGGCGCCTCCCGCTGGGCGGAGTCCCGCGCGGGTCTCGCCCAGGCGATCCGGGGCGCCCTGGACGAGGCCGGCTGTGCGCCGGAGGAGATCGACGTGGTCTTCGCCGACGCGCTCGGTGTGCCGGAGGCGGACCGCGCCGAGGCGCTGGCGATCGCCGACGCGCTGGGCGGGCACGCCGCACGGGTGCCCGTCACCGCGCCCAAGACGGGCATCGGCCGGGGCTACTGCGCGGCGCCCGTGCTGGACACCGCGGCTGCGGTGCTCGCGATGGAGCACGGTCTGATCCCCCCCACCCCCAACGTGTTCGACGTCTGCCACGACCTGGACCTCGTGACCAGCCGGGCCCGCGCCGTGGAACTGCGTACGGCGCTGGTCCTCAGCCGGGGGCTCATGGGGTCGAACTCGGCGCTGGTGCTGCGGCGCGGCGCCGGCGAAGGGGTCTGAAGAACCTGACGCCTCCTACCGAGGCCGTCTCACAGCACCTCCCGGAGAGAAGGAGAACAACGCATGAGTGCCCACATCACCGTGGAAGAGCTGTCCGGGCTCATGAAGCAGGCCGCCGGGGTCACCGTCGCCCCGCAGGAGCTGGAGCAGCGGTCCGACACCGGCTTCGACGCGCTCGGCGTCGACTCGCTGGGCCTGCTCGGCATCGTGGGTGAGCTGGAGAACCGGCACGGCACCCCGATGCCGCCGGACGCGGAGCGCTGCAAGACGCCCCGGCAGTTCCTCGACCTCGTCAACAGCACCCTTATGGCAGGAGCCTGACATGGCAGGACACACACAGAACGAGATCACCATCGCCGCACCCCTGGACCTCGTCTGGGACATGACCAACGACCTGGAGAACTGGCCGCAGCTGTTCAGCGAGTACGCGTCGGTCGAGATCCTCTCCCGGGAGGGCGCGAAGACGACGTTCCGGCTGACCATGCACCCGGACGACAAGGGCGTCGTGTGGAGCTGGATCTCCGAGCGTGAGCCGGACCGCGAGACGCTCACCGTCAAGGCCCGCCGGGTGGAGACCGGGCCGTTCGCGCACATGGACATCCACTGGCACTACGAGCAGGTCCCGGCCGGCACCCGGATGGTGTGGACCCAGGACTTCACGATGAAGCCGGACGCCCCGGTCGACGACGACTGGATGACCGACAACATCAACCGGAACTCCAAGATCCAGATGGCCCTGATCCGGGACAGGATCGAGAAGGCCGCGGCCGGGCAGCGGTCCGCGGCCGCGCTGGCCGACTGAGCACGGAAGGACGCATCCGATGCACCAGGCCCTGATCGTCGCCCGCATGGCCCCGGGCTCCGCCCCCGACATCGCCAAGGTGTTCGAGGAGTCCGACCGGGGAGAGCTGCCGCACCTCGTCGGGGTCGTCCGGCGCAGCCTCTTCCAGTTCGGCGATGTGTACATGCATCTCGTCGAGTCCGAGCGTGAGCCCGGACCGGCCATCGCCAAGGTCACCGGGCACCCGGAGTTCCGGGACATCAGCGAGCGGCTGTCGGCGTACGTCAGCGCGTACGACCCCGAGACCTGGCGCTCCCCGAAGGACGCCATGGCGCAGCGCTTCTACCTGTGGGAGCGCGACTGAACGGGCCGCCGCCACGGACACCGGCCGCCGGGCCCGCGCCGCCGCGGGCCCGGCGACCGGTGTCCGTGTGTGCCGGTGCCGCCGGGTCCTCCCTGCCCGGCCGCGGCAGGGCTTGTCGAGCAGACCTGGAACCGGGTGCCGCCTGCTCGGGAGACACATCGGCCTGACACCCCGCACCGCACCGCCCGGCCGCGGCCCGGTCGGGCGGTGCGGCCTCAGCGGAGGCGGGCCCCGCCGCCGTCCACCGACGCCCGCGCCCGCACCGCCG
>NZ_JBIWKB010000041.1:13444-84407 GCF_044765425.1 Streptomyces sp. NPDC102462
CCGGCGGCCGGGACCGGGCGGGCATACTGTCGTCCTCGCTGGCACCGCCGGCGGCCGGGACCGGGCGGGCATACTGTCGTCCTCGCTGGCACCGCCGGCGGCCGGGACCGGGCGGGCATACTGTCGTCCTCGCTGGCACCGCCGGGAGCTGGGACCGGGCGGGCATACTGTCGTCCTCGCTGGCACCGCCGGGAGCTGGGACCGGGCGGGCATACTGCCGTCCTCGCTGGCACCGCCGGGAGCCGGGAACGCACGGATATACCGGCGTCCTCACCCGCGCCGGCGGAAGCGGGCCCGCGCCGGCGGAAGCGGGCCCGTGCCGGTACGCCGCCGTTCCGGTTCAGCTCGGGACGTGGCAGTCGAATGCGTCCAGATACGGGTTGACCGGACGGATGTCGTCGACGACCAGGCCGGCCGAGGTCAGCCTGCTCACCATGGAGTCGGTGGTGTGCTTGGCCCCGCCGACGTTGAGCAGCAGCAGCAGGTCCATGGCGGTGCTGAAGCGCATCGACGGGGTGTCGTCGACAAGGTTCTCGATGACCACGACCCGGGCGCCCGGGCCGCCCGCACCGATGACGTTGCCAAGGAGCCGGGCCGTGCTCTCGTCGTCCCACTCCAGGATGTTCTTGATGACGTAGACGTCGGCCTGCACCGGGACCGACACCCGGGCGTCGCCGGGCACGATGCGCACCCGGTGCGCGAGGTCGCCGCCCGCGCGCAGCCGCGACACGGCGTTGTCCACCACGCGCGGCAGATCGAGCAGACTGCCGTGCATCGCGGGGTACTTGTCGAGCAGGCTCGCCACCACATGGCCCTGGCCGCCGCCGACGTCCGCCACCGAGGCGCTGCCGGACAGGTCGAGCAGGGCGGCCACGTCCCGCGCCGACTGCTCGCTCGACGTGGTCATCGCACGGTTGAAGACGTCCGCCGACTCGGGGGCGTCCTCGTTGAGGTAGGCGAAGAACTCCTTGCCGTACAGGTCCTCGACCACGTTACGGCCGGTGCGCACGGCCTCGTCCAGCCGGGGCCAGGCGTCCCAGGTCCACGGCTCGGTGCACCACAGGGAGATGTCGCGCAGGCTGTTCGGGTCCTCCGCGCGCAGCAACCGGGACATGCCGCTGTGCGCGAAGGTGCCGTCCGGCCGCTCCTCGAAGACGCCGTAGCAGGACAGGGCCCGCAGCAGCCGGCGCAGCGGCTTCGGTTCGGTCTGCACCGAGGCCGCGAGGTCCGCCACGGCCATGGGGGAGTCCCCGAGGGCGTCGGCGACGCCCAGCCGGGCGGCGGCCCGGACGGCGGCGGCACACGCCGCGCCGAACACCAGCTCTCTGAGCCGCATGGACGGCGGCGGGGACGCCGGTCCCCCCTGGTGGTGCGGGACCGACGGCTTGGCGGAGGTTGCGGTCGTCATGCGCCGCCTTCCTTCCTTGGGTCGGGCGGGTGGTGGGCTACGGGATGCGGTGGCCGCCGGTCAGCACAGGCCCGAGGGCTTGGAGGCCCGGCAGGAGTTGCCGCTGAACGTGTTGCCCCGGCCGGTGTCCGTGTTGACGAGGTCCGCGGGTACGTTGTCCGCCAGCAGGTTGTCGCTGATCCGGTTCCGTTCGCTGGTGGCGCCCACGAAGCTCTTGAACAGGACGATGCCGCCGGACAGCGGTGACCGGCCGGCGTGCCCGGTGACCAGGTTCCGGGTGACCAGGGTGTCCTCGGCGCCGGTCAGCACGATCCCGGAGCCCTGCAGTTCGGGCAGCCGCGCGGTCTTCGGGCAGGCCCTGTTGTTCTGGGTGATCCGGTTGTCCCGCACGGTCAGGGCGCCCGCCCGCGGCTTGTTCTCGTCGCCGACGACGAACAGGCCGACGCAGTTGCCGGTGACGTAGTTGTCCGCCACGGTGAGGTTGCGCAGCCGCCGGACCGTGACGCCGATGCGGTTGCCCTCCAGGCGGTTGCTCTCGACCAGTGCGCCCCCGGTGTCCTGGGCGCCCTCCTCGGCCGTGACGGTGTTGGCGAGGAAGAGGCCGGCGTCCCCGTTCTCCTTGGCGTAGTTCTGCCGGAAGACGCCGTGCACGGACCGCTGTTGGGCGATGCCCCAGACGCCGTTGCGGACGGCGTACACCTTGCTCACGGTCATCCCGTCGGTCCCCATGCCGAACACGCCGGCCTTGGGGAAGCCGGTCACGGTCAGGTCGGCGACCGTGACGCCCTCCAGGTCGCGGGTCCTGGAGCCCATCACACAGATGCCGTTGCCGCGCTCGGCGCATTCGGTCGTGGCCTTCTGCCCGGACGGCTGGAGCACCGTGTCCTGGCCCATGCCGCGCAGGGTCACTCCTGGCGTGCTCACCGTGACGCTCTCGCGGTAGCTGCCGGGGGTCAGCAGGACGGTGTCACCGGGCCGGGCGGCGTCGACCGCCTTCTGGATGGACTGGCCCGGGCGGACCACATGGGTCGTGGGGGCGGCGTCGGCCGGAGTGGTGGCACCGAGCGCCGCACCGGCGAGCGCGGCGGCGCAGGCCAGATACGCGATATGGCATTTCGTCATATCCAGTACGCTATGACCGATTAGCTGATGAATACGGCGGATGGTCCATCCGGTGGCGTGTCATCCGCGCAGTGCACGCCCGATCTCCAACTGGACGGTCTCCAGCGGCCGTCCGTCTGCCAGCTCCCACAGACAGTTCTGCAGCACCCGCCCCAGCGTCCAGGCCCGTGCCCGCTCCCGGTCCAGGTCCAGGGCGTCGGTCAGCGCGTCGAAGCGCCAGTGGGTCTCGGCCGGGTCGTAACGGTTGTCGATGGCGGGGAGCAGTTCGAATCCGGGGTCGCCGGCCAGCGGCTTGGGGTCGATGGCCAGCCAGTCGGCCCGCCGCGCCGCGAGCACATTCTCGAAGTGCAGGTCCCAGTGCAGCAGCCGGTCGCCGGGCTCGGCCAGCACCTCGCGCACGGCCGCCGCGCAGTCCGCCACCAGCCGCCGGTCCGCCGGGTCCGGGATGCGGCCGAGGGCCCACGGCACCCGTTCCAGCATCAGCCGCGCGATGTCCCCGAGCCGCCGCATCCCCGGCGGGGCCGGCCGCGCGGTCAGCCGGGCCAGCAGCGCGCCGATGACCCGCACGGCCGCCCGGGCATCGGGCACATCGCCCAGCATGCGGCCCTCGTCCAGCCGCTCCAGCAGCAGTGTGCAGGTCGGCTCGTCGTGCTCCAGCAGCCGCACCGCCCCGTCGCCGTCCCAGGCCCGCAGGGCGAGCGGTTCGCCCGCGCTCTCCTCGTCGAGCGGCTGGAGCTTCAGCGCGGCCGGCCCGCCGTCGGCACGGACCACCGGCAGCACCAGCGCGCACACCCCGTACATGGCCGGACCGTCGATCCGCAGCTCCCACCGCCGCAGGAACTCCGCGGCCCGACGTGGCAGGTCCGCGACGAACGCGCGCCCCGCCTCCCCGTTGAACTTCTCCTGTGAGGCGGCCAGCTCGCCAGGCACTTCGATCACCTTGCCGACCATACTGACGGGTGTGAACCGGGTCATCCGAATTCGGCGCCGGCTCAGGGCGGTGGCGCTCTATGTGCGCAGCGCCCCGGGGACCTACGTCTGGCTGCTGATCCTGTTCGTCACCACCGTCGCCCTGCACTACATGTCCCCGGCCTTCGAGCGGGAGTTCCTGCGACAGCGCTCGACCAACATCCACGAGCTGTCGCGGGACCCGGTACGGGTGCTGATCAGCAGCGCGATGTGGATCGACAGCGGCCACTGGCTGCCGTACGCCGCCCTGTACACGGTCTTCCACGCCCAGGCCGAACGCTGGCTGGGCACCCTGCGCTGGCTCGCGGTGTGCGTCGCCGCCCATGTGCTGGCCACCCTGATCAGCGAGCTGACGCTGCTGAACGCCATCCGGGAGGGCGCCGCACCGCAGCGGGCCGTCGACACCCTCGACATCGGCGTGAGCTATGCGCTGGCCGGCGTGGTCGGCGTGCTCACCTACCGGATCGCGGCACCCTGGCGGTATCCGTATCTGGCGGCCGTGCTCGCGATCGTGCTGGTGCCGCTCGTCACCGGCGCCACCTTCACCGACTTCGGGCACTTCCTGTCCGTCCTGGTCGGCCTGGCCTGCTATCCGCTGGTCAGGGGCCGGGGGAAAGCATGGGATCCAAAGGAGACACTGACCGCCCTCAGGGGTTAGCGTCCGCCCATGAGCAGCACGGCGAGCACTGTCGTCAACGGCGGCACCTCCTTCTGGTACGCGCGGCCCGAGCCCTTTCGCCCACGGTGCCGGGCGGCGGGGCGGCGCCCGTGATCCGCGCCGCGACCCCCGCCGACATCCCCGTCATCCACGCCCTGATCCAGGAACTGGCCGCCTACGAGAAGGCCGCGGACGCGGCCAGGGCCACCCCCGAGCAGCTGCACACCGCGCTGTTCGGGCCGCACCCGGCGGTCTTCGCGCACCTGGCGGTGGACGACTCGACCGGGGAGGCGGTCGGCTGCGCGCTGTGGTTCCTCACCTTCTCCACCTGGCGCGGCGTCCACGGCATCCATCTGGAGGACCTGTACGTCCGGCCCGCCGCGCGCGGCGGCGGCCACGGGCGCGCCCTGCTCGCCGAACTGGCCCGCATCTGCGTGCGGCGCCGGTACGCGCGTCTGGAGTGGTCGGTCCTCGACTGGAACGAGCCCGCGATCGGCTTCTACCGGTCCCTCGGCGCACACGCGCAGGACGAGTGGCGTGCCTACCGCCTGACCGACGCCGCACTCACGGCCCTGGCCGCACGACCCACCCAGGGCACCCCGGCCCCCTGACCCGGCCGCGCTTCCGGCCCGGCGGCCGCCGGCCGGGGCGCGGTCCTGACCTGACCGGGAGAGCCGACCGGGGCATGGCGCGGCTTGGCTGGGGGAGCCGGGCGGAGCGTGTTGTGGCTTGGCTGGGGGAGCCGGTCGGGGCAGGGTTCCGGACTGGTTGGTGGTCTGTCCCGGTCATGGCCCGTCCCGGACAAGGGCCCTGACCGGCTGCGGTTCCGGCTCGGCGGGCTCTGGCCGGGGTGTGGCCCTGGCCTGAGTCTCGGGCGATCTCCGGCAGAGACAGCCGACTGATCTCCCCAATGGCACCGCCCTGGCACAGTCGACTATGGCCGTCAGATCCGAGCTGAAGCCGCGCGCGGCTCCTGGATCAAGGGGAGGATCGCAGATTCGGGAAGACCGGTGTCCATCGCCTTCATCCCTTTTTCTTCTCAATCGACTTGAGGTTCTGGTACGCCTCCCGCAGGTCTACGCTCTCGGGGAGTTGCCGAGCCTCAACAGCCTTGACGACTTCCAACGCACGCCAATGATTTGAGGGTACTACCCTCCCGGACAGAATGGCTTTCTGTGCCGAATCACATGCTTCGTCGAGCCGGTCTGCCTTGAGAAGAATCAAAGCCAGATCGATATTCGCCGAAGCTACACGCCGTGGCCACTGGCTTACGTCGTCACTCGGGCTCAGCCTATTGATCACTTCCCTGGCGTACGGTTCGGCCGCTGAATCACCGAGCCATGCGAGTGTCGTAGCTGTATAGGACAGAGCCTTTCCAGGGTCATAGCGGTAATGGTGCTCCGGCGTATCAGGGGAACCGATAGCGGCAGAGAGAGCCTGTACCCGTTCAACGGCTGAGTAGGTCTCTTTCCCGTTGCCTAGCCGTGCGCTTGCTCGGCCCTCTTGCGCTGTAGCCTGAATGACTGCGGAGCCATCAGATGGAGCTATCTCCTGCGCGGCCCGGGAAAGGTCAACGGCTTGGATGTAATCCCCGTCGGTAAGGAGTCGCCAAGCCTCGGTCTCGTAGCACCACGCCTCAATCTCACGGTGTCCAGCTTCTCTCGAAAGCGTTGCGGCTGTCTCTAGAAGAGCCGTAGCCGCATTGTCTTGCATAAGGTCGATATGGGTTGTCGCCCCGAGCAGAGACAGCCAGCCCCCAACGGCCAGAAAGCGACGATGTTGCGAAAGTGTCTTCCGGCCGTCGAGTAATTTTCCGACGTAGGCAGAGTGTTTGCGCACCTGCCTCAGCAGGTCTTCCGGCTTGGCTTTGGGGTAGGCCATGGCCAGGCCATCAAAGGCACGCTCCAGACGCTCAAGGGTGACATTCCCTACGTCGCTTGCCTGCGCACGTCTGGCCAATTCCCAAGCGTCCATCTCATCGTCATGAGTGCCGCTGTCTTCTACTTCCAGGGATAGACCGAGGTATTCGTTAATTGCTTGTGTCAACTCAGAAGAGGGAGCTTGTTTCCCGTTGAGTACGCGACTCAGATAGGCAACGTCGTAATGGAGTTCCTTGGCCGCACCTCTCAGGCTTTTCCCCTGTGCCTTGAGTGCCGTCCGTACCTCCGACCCAAAGTCGATCATGGTCCAGCTCCCGTTGACTGTTGACCGCCATCGTAGTCAACGCCGGTCAACTGCCCCATGTATGCGCGGAATCGGTTGAGTAGCCAGAAGCAACAGAAGACCCCCGCGACGGGCGAACATCCGGGGGCTTGGTCACCAACCATCAAGGGGTTGACGACAGTGCCCAAAGCTACAACCAGACTCCCGCGAAGTCCCGAGCGGGCCGGAGGGGGCACCGACGCGCGGCAGATGGAATACACGACGTACGCCCCGCCGGGTGAAACGTGTCCGTCATGCGGTAATGCGATCAAGAGCCTTGAGGCGTGCCGCCGGGGGATGCTGGCCCGCCGTGACGCTTCTCCGCTGGTGGCGTACTGGCACACGGACTGCGCCCCGAAGGCGGAGCGGTGATCTCCGTGGACCAGCGCAAGACTCGTCTGCCGCACAGACGGTCCGCTTTCAACCCGACGCCCCCGACCTCATGACCCTCGTCTCGACGAAGGAAGGTTCTCGATCGTGTTGCCTCCGGCACCGCCAGGTGTTGTCCCGTACATCGCCGGATGGAGTGAGGAAAGGCTCCTGTCGTGTCCGATCGTCCGCCGCCGCGTGGTCCCGGGGATCGGGTACGTGGATGAGACCCCGTATGACCGGGACAGCTCCGGTGTGCTGTGGGTCCGGTACGCCCTGCGGCCGAAGCGGCGCCGGGGCAGCCCGCAGCTGCGGAACGTCCATCCGTACCGGCAGCGCCGGGCGATGCTGAACATGATGTGCCAGGTCTGCTCCCGCATGCCGACGGACCCGCATGGCCCGCACCTGTTTCTTCTGCGGGACTCCTGTGGTGCGGTCCGGGAGGGGGAGCGTACGACGAGCCCGCCGGTGTGCGTGCCCTGCGCCGGGATCTCCATCCAGCTCTGTCATGCCCTGCGGGGTGGGCGGTTCGTGGCGGCGTGGGCGAGGCGCGTGCCCGCGTGGGGTGTCGTCGGTCCCCTTCACCATCCCGTCACGCTTCAGCCGATCCCGGGGTGTCACATGGAGCAGGTGAAGTACAGGTCGGAGTGGGCGCCGTGGGTCCGGGCCGCTCGCACGATGGTGGAGCTGCGCGGGGTGACACCGGCGGACCTGGACCAGGAATTCGCGGCCCTCGGACGCGACCGTCTGGAGGAAGAGTTCACCCGGGTCGCGGAGCTGACCGCGGTCGCCTGACGGACCGGCCCGCCCCTCACGGCGAGTGCTCGGCAGGGCTCGTCCGGGGGACGCCCGGGTCATCCGATCGGCTGACCCTGGGAGCCGCAGGGGCTCGTCACAATGAAGGTCGCGATGAAGGTCGCACTGAAGGTGTTCGCCCAGTTCAAACGGCCGGAAGGGAGGGCGGGCGGGTGGCGCAGCCGTACGAGCCGGACGCCCGGTGGCCGTCCGCCGTGCTGCACGCGGCGTTCTTCCTGCTGCTCGGCGGCGCCGTCACCGGTTTTCTGCTGCGGCACCCGGGCGATCCGCTCATCCCATGGATCATCGCCCTGCCCGTGGTCCTCACGCTGCTGTACGTCCTCGGACCGACGCTGGGCGGCACGCGGGCCTGGCCGGCCCGGTGGCAGCACGCCTGGCTCGGCCTCGTCGTCGTGGTGTGGACCGTACTGGTCCTGCTGGCGCCGAGCTTCGCCTGGTGCGCGATTCCCCTCTTCTACGCCGGGCTGCGCACCCTGCCGCCGCGGGCGGCGGTCGCTGTGGTGGTCGTCCTGACGGTCCTCGTCGTGGCCGCGCAGCTGAGGTTCGCGGGCCGCTTCGACCCGAACCTGCTGTTCGCCCCGCCCGCGGTCGCCGCCCTCGCCACCACCGTCTTCCTCCAGGCGCAGCGGCAGGCGGCACGCCAGCGCGACCTGATCGACGATCTGCTCCGCACCCGCCGTGAACTGGCCGCGTCCGAACGCCGCGAGGGCGTCTTCGCGGAACGCCAGCGGCTGTCCATGGAGATCCATGACAGTCTCGCCCAGGGCCTGTCCAGCCAGCGGATGCTGCTCCAGGCGGCCGAGCGGGTGTGGGAGGGGGACCCGGCCAAGGCCCGTGCGCACGTCCGCAGCGCGGCGTCCGTCGCCGAGCACAACCTCGCCGAGGCCCGGCGCTTCGTGCGCGATCTGGCCCCGGCCGACCTGGCCGGCGACGGCGGGCTCGGGGCGGCGCTGCGCGCCCTCGCCGCCCGGGAGTCCGGCGGGCCCCTCGGCGTGCGCGTGCATGTGGACGACGGCGGGCGGGCCCCGGAACTGCCCGAGCGGGTCCAGTCGGCCCTGTTGCGCATCGCGCAGGGCGCGCTCGCCAACGTCCGCGAGCACGCCGCCGCGACCACCGCCGCGCTCACCCTCACCCTGCTCGACGACCGGGTCGTCCTGGACATCGCCGACGACGGCCACGGTTTTGACCCCGCCGCCCGGTCCGGTGCGGCGTCCGGGCTGCGCGGGTACGGGCTGCCCGCGATACGGGCCCGGGTACGGCAGCTCGGCGGCGCCCTCACCGTGGAGTCGGCGCCCGGCGAAGGTACGGTCCTGTCCGTCGTCGTCCCCCTGGAGGCTCCCCATGATCAGGAAAGCAGGGCCGTTCGATGAGTGACCGCGGCGCCGTGCGCATCCTGGTCTGCGACGACCACGCCGTCGTACGGGCCGGGCTGCTCGCGCTGCTCGACAGCGCCCCCGGCATCGAGGTGGTCGGGGAGGCCGGCACGGGCGAGGAGGCGCTGGCCATGGCCGCGAAGCTGACGCCTGACGTGGTGCTGATGGACCTTCAGCTGGGGGCCGGCATCGACGGCGTGGAGACCACGCGGCGGCTGGTCTCCGGGCCCGGTGCCACCCCGCATGTGCTGGTCCTGACGACCTATGACACGGACGCCGACATCACCCGTGCCATCGAGGCGGGCGCGACCGGCTATCTCCTCAAGGCGGAACGCCCCGAGGAGCTGTTCGCGGCGATCGCCGCCGCGGCCGAGGGCCGTACGGCGCTCTCCGCGCCGGTGGCCGGCCGGGTGATGGCCCAGCTGCGCAGCCCGCGCCCCACGCTCACCGACCGCGAGCGGGACATCCTGGCGCAGCTCGCGCAGGGCCTCGGCAACCGGGAGATCGCGCGTGCCCTGTTCATCAGTGAGGCCACGGTGAAGACGCATCTCAGCCGCATCTACTACAAGCTGGGCGTGGACACCCGGGCGGGTGCGGTGGCCGTGGCGAAGGAGCGGCGGCTGCTGCCGTGAGGGCCGCCGCGGTGCCAATCCGCGGGCGTGACACCATCGCACCCGTGCTCGACATCGGCTACGCCCTCTCCCCGCGCTTCCCGGACCCGCCGCAGATGGACTACCGGCGGGCGGACGTCCACGCGCTGCGCCACGACCTGTTCTGCGGGGACGTCTATCTCGCGGACACCGAGACGGACCGGGAGCTGTCCACAGCCTGGGGATGGGTTCCGGTGCTGGACTTCGCGTGGGCGCTGTGCGACATCGTGGAGCGGCTGGACCGGGACCCGGCGGGCTCGCGGGCGTCGAGGCCGCAGCGGGCGGAACTGGACTTCACCGAGTCGACCGACCGCATGCTCTTCGAGCGCCGCTTCGGCTGGGTGGACATCGAGGCCGACTGGATGCCGGCCGAGGAGGCCCCGCTGTCCTTCTCCCATGCCGAACTGCGCCGTGAGGCACGGGACTTCCTGCACGACCTGCTCGCCGACCTGACCGACCTGCACGAATCCCTGGCGGAGAACCCGGCCGTGTGGACGCTCCAGGCCCGCTTCCCCCGGATGCCATGAGCCGACCCCGGGCCCGCCCACGGTCACGGCCCCGTGACGGACCCCCTTGGTGGGACCCGTGGTCGGACTCACGGCCGGGGCCGCTCAGGCGGAGGCCGGCCGGTCAGTCCTCTACTCGGATGCCCAGTTGGGCCGCCAGCACCGGTGCCAGGTCCAGTAGTTGACCGGTACTGAGGACCGCGCCGGACAGCCGCTCCACGCCACGGGCGATCTCCAGCGTGACGGCGCCGCGCAGGTCCACGTCCGTGAGGGTGGCACCGCCGAGGTCCGCGCCCTTCAGCGTGCAGTCGATGAACTCGACCCGCTCCAGACGGGCTCCGCCGAAGTCCGGTTCGACCAGGACACAGTTCTCGAAGACGACGTCCTTGACTCTGGCCGTGCGCAGATTGAGGTAGTCGATCTTGCCGCCGCGGACCAGGACCCGCTCCAGGACCGCGCCGTGCGCCTGGGTGCCGCCCAGGCGGGCGTCGAGCAGTTCGACGTCCCGCAGGGTCGAGTCGGCGAGGTCGGTGCCGACGCCCCGTATCCCGGTCAGCGCGGTGTCGAGGATCCGGGCTCTGCGCAGCCGGGTCTCGTCGAGGACACATCCGGTCAGCGCGCAGTCCATGAAGCGGGCGCCCCCGCCGTCCTGCCCGGCCAGGTCCGCCTCGCTGAACTCGACGCCGTCGTAGTCGCCGTCCGGCCGCAGCCCGCCTCCGTCGTACGGCGCCAGCGGCGGCAGCCGCAGTTCGGGGCGGCGCGCCGCCCGCACCCCGGTCCGGCCCGGCCCACCGGACCCGCCGGTGCCCCCAGTCGCTCTCCTCGCCATGCCCTCATCCTGCCGCACGCCTCTGACAATCCGTCCTGACCTGCGACGACGCCATCCATGTCACATTCCGGGCGCCTTCAACCGTCCTGTTGTCGTACACCCGGAACACAACCGCAGGGCCGCCCCGGCCCCAGGGAGGACCCACCCATGCACCGCATCACCGTCATCGGCGGCGGCCTCGCCGGGCTCACCGCGGCCGTCGCCGCCGCGGAGGCAGGCGCCAAGGTCACCGTCCACGAAGCGCATCACACTCTCGGCGGGCGGGCGCGGACCGCCGAGGGACCGTACCGGACGAACGAGGGCCCGCACGCCCTGTACAGCGGCGGCCCGCACTGGGCGTGGCTCAAGCGGCGCGGCCTGCTCGGGCCGATCGCCCCGGTCCCGCCGCGGGCGGCGGCCCGGCTGCGGCTGCGCCACCGCGGTGTGCTGCGCCGCACCCCGCCCTTCGCGATGCTCAAGCTGCTGCGCCCGGGCGCCCCGAAGGCCCCCGTCGACCGGGACTTCCTCGGCTGGGCGACGGCCGTCGCGGGCGAGGAGGGCGCCCTGGCCGCCGCGCACTACTGCGCCGTGGCGCTCTTCCACCACGACCCGGGCGCGCTGTCCGCCGCCTTCGTGCAGGAACGGCTGCGCCGTGCCACCCGGCTGCCACCGGAGGCGCACTATCCGCGCGGCGGCTGGGCGAGTGTCATCGACCGGATGGCCGCGCGTGCCTGGAACCTGGGGGTGCGGATGGAGACGCTGTCCCGCGTCGGTACCGTGCCGACCGACACTCCCGTGATCGTCGCCACGTCGCTGGACGCCGCCCGCGGGCTGCTCGGCGACGACTCGCTGGCCTGGCCCAGCGGGTGCGCGGTCCTCGTCGACATGGCGGTGCGCACCCGGCGCGGTGACGCCTTCGCCGTATCGGACCTCGATGCGCCCGGCTGGCTTGAGCGGTTCACCGCCGCGGACCCGTCGCTCGCCCCGGCCGGTGAACAGCTGATCCAGGGGCAGATCCCGATCGAGCCCGGCGGGTCACGGGCGGACGGCGTCGCCCGCGCCGAGCAGCTGCTCGACCTGGGCTTCGCCGGCTGGCGGGAACGGGTGACCTGGCGGCGGGAGGCCGTCGCACGGGGCCGTACCGGCGCGGTCGACCTGCCGGGCACCAGTTGGCGGGACCGGCCCGCGATCGACCGCGGCGACGGCGTGTACCTCGCCGGCGACCAGGTCGCTGCGCCCGGTGTGCTGTCGGAGGTGTCCTTCAACAGCGCCCTGACCGCCGTGTCGCTGGCCCTCGGCCGGCGTGCGCTGGACCTCAGGCACGCTTGACGTCAAGCGCCCTTGAGGTTGGAGGGTGGGCGGCGAGACAACACCGCAAAGCCTCACGGGGGGTCCCTCATGCACGCCGTTCGTCTGCACGCCTTCGGCCCGGCCGAGAACCTGGTCCACGAGGAGGTCGCCGATCCCGTGCCGGGGCCGGGCCAGGTCCGGATCGCCGTGGCCGCGGCCGGGGTCCACCTGCTCGACACCGCGCTGCGGCAGGGGCATCTGGGTCCGCTGCCCGAGCCGCCCGTCCTGCCCACCGTGCCCGGACGCGAGGTGGCCGGTGTCGTCGAATCGCTTGGCGAGGGGGTCGCCGATGAGTGGCGCGGCCGACGCGTGGTGGCCCACCTCGGGTTCGCGCCCGGCGGCTACGCGTCACTCGCCGTCGCGGGCGCCGACCGGGTCCATGAGATCCCGGAGAACCTGGACTTCGCCGAGGCCGTCGCCATGATCGGCACGGGCCGTACGGCGATGGGGATCCTGCAGTTCACCGAGCTGGGCCCGGACTCGGTGGTCGTGGTACCCGCGGCGGCGGGCGGCATCGGCACGCTGCTGGTGCAGTACGCGCGCCACGCCGGCGCGACGGTGATCGGGCTCGCGGGCGGGCCCGGGAAGGTCGCGCGGGTGCGGGCGAACGGCGCCGATCTCGCCGTCGACTATACGGAGGCCGGCCGGCCGGAGAAGGTCCGCGCGTTCCTGGGCGGGCGGCGGGCCACGGTCGTCTTCGACGGGGTGGGCGGCGATGTGGCCCGGGAGGCGGTCGCGCTGCTCGGGGACGGTGGGCGGCACATCGTCTTCGGCTGGTCGGCCGAGGGCATCGGCGCCGGCGGCCCGTACCTCGTCGAGGGGGTCTCCGAGCAGGTGCTCGGTCCGGTGATGCTGGGCCGGGCGGGCGGCACCGACCCGATGCGCACGCTGGAGCTGCGCGCGCTCGCCGAGGCGGCGGCGGGCCGCATGCGGCCCGCCGTCACCCGCTTCCCGCTCACCGCGGCGGCGGCAGCCCACCGAGCACTGGAGACCCGCGCGACGATCGGCAAGGTGGTCCTGGAACCGTGACCCCGACCGGGCCCGCGCCCGAACCAGAACCGCGACCCCGGCCGGGCCCATGCCGAGCCGGAACCGCGGCCCGGTCAGGGCCCTTGTCCGGGCCGAATCGACCTTTGTGGCCCGACCCCCGACGACGCGATCGCCAGCCTCGTGACCACCGCGCGGCAGATGACCGCGGCGGCAGTCGCGGCCATCCCCGCGGGGCCTGCCACCGACTGAACCGCCGCATGCTGACCGTGCTTGCAGCACGGAGGTATTGCGCACTGCGCCACACCGCAGCCCTACGGCAAGCGGCGAGCCGAAGGAACCCGCGCGCGGCGCCCGGGAAGCCCGGCACATCGGGGGCGGCCCGGATCGCGTGAGACGTCCGGCGGTTGAGGGTGCCGACCAGGCCGGGGGCGGTCGGATCGGGGGCGGTTGGCTCTGAGGCGACCGGCCCCAACACGGCCGGCTCGCCGGCAGCATGCCGATATCGGCCAGACAGTCAGCCGGTGGGTTCCCCGCCCAGCGCGACCGCCGGCGCGAGGTCCAGGTTTCGGAGCGGGCCGGTCCGTCAGGCGACCGCGGTCAGCTCCGCGACCCGGGTGAACTCTTCCTCCAGGCGGTCGCGTCCGAGGGCCGCGAATTCCTGGTCCAGGTCCGCCGGTGTCACCCCGCGCAGCTCCACCATCGTGCGGGCGGCCCGGACCCACGGCGCCCACTCCGACCTGTACTTCACCTGCTCCATGTGACACCCCGGGATCGGCTGAAGCGTGACGGGATGGTGAAGGGGACCGACGACACCCCACGCGGGCACGCGCCTCGCCCACGCCGCCACGAACCGCCCACCGCGCAGGGCATGACAGAGCTGGATGGAGATCCCGGCGCAGGGCACGCACACCGGCGGGCTCGTCGTACGCTCCCCCTCCCGGACCGCACCACAGGAGTCCCGCAGGAGAAACAGGTGCGGGCCATGCGGGTCCGTCGGCATGCGGGAGCAGACCTGGCACATCATGTTCAGCATCGCCCGGCGCTGCCGGTACGGATGGACGTTCCGGAGCTGCGGGCTGCCCCGGCGCCGCTTCGGCCGCAGGGCGTACCGGGCCCACAGCACACCGGAGCTGTCCCGGTCATACGGGGTCTCATCCACGTACCCGATCCCCGGGACCACGCGGCGGCGGACGATCGGACACGACAGGAGCCGTTCCTCACTCCATCCGGCGATGTACGGGACAACACCTGGCGGTGCCGGAGGCAACACGATCGAGAACCTTCCTGTGTCGAGAAGAGGGTGGCGGCCCGCCGGCCCCCGCTGGGGAGAGTCGGGAGCGGGAAGCCGGCGGGCACCTGGAGGGCTCCGGTCACTCCCTGGGGCGCCAGCGACCGGAGCCGGTCATCGGGTCAGCGGCCGATACCGGCCACGAGGGCACCCATGAGGACGGCCAGGACCAGCGCGTAGAGGAACTGGCCCCACGGACTGTCCGTCTCGTAGCGCCTCGGAGCGGCGGGAATTTGGGGTGCCGCTGGTGCGCTGGGTGCGCCCCCGGCCTCCCGCTCGGCGTACGGGTTGTCTCGCAAGCACCCATCGTCAGTCGGCTGCGCCTGCACCCCGTACGTGCGGCACTCGGTCGAGTAGATGCCCGCGGGTGCCCCTTCGGCCGTCTCGGCCCCGAGGGTCCATTCAGCGGCACTGATGATCGCACGCATCACGGTTCCCCCCTACTGCGCCGGTTTGCTTCGGTCACGAGGGCATGCAGCCTGCTGCGACTGCCGGGCGCGGTGCACCGCGGGCACGCGCAGGGCGGGTATCCGCTGGAGAAGTCCGGCGCGCCCAACGGTTTCACGGTGTGCTTGCTGCGCACCTGCGTACGGGCGCCCGTCTCCGGGTTCACCCGGTAGACCTCGATCGTCATCACTGGACACGCTCCCAGGGGTCCATCTGGGCGCCTGCGCGGCTGATCCTGGCCGGCTCAGCCCTGCGCGTCGACGTCGGGCCGGACAAGAGGCCCTGCTTGCCGGGCATACGGCGCCCGAACAGGGCGGCTCTCACGCGTTCGAGTGCCTGTGATAGGTAGGACACTGTCAGCGCTCCTCTGAAGCGTTGGCCACGCCCCGGGACCGTTCGCGCGGTCGCCGGGGTCTCTTGTGCGCTCAATCGTCCTGGCCCCTGGTGGCCGTATCTCCTGACATGGAAGGACAGTTGGGCCGGTTGGGCGGTAGCGTTGAAAACGCCCAAACGTCCAGAGGAGGGGACTTGAACCGAGCCCTACGGTCAGCTATGGACGATGCGGGGCTGTCCCCCCGACAGCTTGCGGTCCGTGTGGGAGTTGCGAGCAAGACCATTGAACGTTGGGTCGCGGATGAGAACTTGATTCCGCATGCTCGAAACAGGGCAGACGCCGCCGAAGCGCTGAAAGTAGATGAGGAAATGCTCTGGCCCCAGGTAGTAAAGGACCGCCTGAAAACAGGCGGAGACCTGGAAATCGTGCGGACCTATCCCTACCGTTCCGCGTGCCCGTCGACGGTCTGGGGCGAGCTTGTGGCCAGCACGAAAGAAGACCTGTTCTTCGCTGGCTACACGAACTACTTCCTGTTCATCGACCAGCCGAACTTTGTAGCCACCCTGCGTAAAAAACTGGAAAGCGGGTGCCGAGTCCGATTTCTTCTGGGCGACCCTGAAAGTGAGATCACGCGCCAGCGTGAAGCTATTGAAGATGTTGCCCTGTCTGTCTCCACGCGCATCCGTATCACGCTGGAGAATCTACGCAAATTGGGCAGCGTGGAACAGCTTGAAGCGCGTTTTAGTGTCTCGGAAGATGCAGCGAATCACGTGAGCCTTTCTGTGTTCCGGTTCGATTCTCAGGCTCTCGTGACACCTCATCTTGCCAGGCTTGTGGGCCACGATTCCCCCCTGTTGCATCTACGTCGACACGATCAGGACGGGCTATTCGAGCGGTTTACTGAGCACGCCGAAGAACTATGGTCGCGCGCAACACCCGTTAGTATTTGATGGCGCCCCACAACGCAGACCTCAAAACGTCGGCGTGGCCCGCATGTGCCAGGTAAGGCGTACTTACGGTTCGTGGTCAAGGCCGCTCGGCGCGGCGGGCGGCAGGCTCGTGGAGCGATGCTGACTGCGGTGTGGTCTGCGCTGGTGGCCCACGTGTGGTGCCGCGGGAGGGGCCACCGCTCGGGGTGGCCCTTCCCGTAGGGACGTGTCAGTGCCGGCGTAGCTCCGCGAGCATCAGCGTCGGGTCGTTTCCGGCCAGGTTTGCGCCGTTGGTTACGTAGGCTCGTTTTCCTCGTACGGCGACGGCTGTGGTGCCCTGCATGCCGTCCTCGGTGTCCAGCAGGGTCTCCTGGGCGCCGTTGGCGCCCACCCGTACGAGCTTGCTGGTCTGGTTGATCGCGGCGAGGATCTCGGTGCCCCGACCGGTGAAGTCAAAGTCGTCGATGCCCTCCAACTGCGTGGCCCGGACCGTGGCGTGGCCGGAACCGCCGTCCTTGGTCACCGGGATACGGACGATGGTGCCCCGGTCGGAGTTGCCGGCCCACACGGCGCCGTCGTGGATCTTCATGCCGTTGGCGCCGAAGAAGCCGTTCGGCGCCAGGGCCGGGTCCGCCGACCACACGGAGGCCTCGCCGCCGCGCAGCGGGGCCTGCCAGATGCGCCCGCCGGTGGAGTCGGTGACCAGGAAGCGGTCCCGCTTGCCGTCGATGACCAGTGCGTTCGGGAAGCTGTCGGCGGGCAGCGGTACGACGAGCCGGGGCGTACCGGAGCGACGGACCTGCCAGATCCCGGTCAGCCCGCCCTGCCCGGAGGAGTAGAGGAAGTACACGACGCCGCTGCCCGACCGGGCGACCCCGGTGACCCCGGGGGTCCCGACGACCGGGGTGCTGGTGCCGCCGCCCGGAGGCAGCGGCATGGTGGCGAGTGTCTGGACGGCTCCGTCCTGCGCGACCCGCACCACCTGGCGGGCGTGGATCAGGCCGATGACCACGCCGCCGCCGGGCTCCAGGGCAATGCTCTCGGCGACCTGGCCCGCGGCTCGATCGAAGTGGGCGAGGACGCGCACGTCGCCCAGGCGGGTGCCGACGGCGTGGTCGGGGTGCGTCGGGGAGGTGGCCAGGACCGCGGTGGGGGCCGGGGTCGCGGAGGCCGCGGGGGCCGCGGCGACTGCGGCGAGCAGAGCGGCGAGGCCGAGCGTGGTGGCGCGCCGCCGCAGCCTGGTGGGTCGGTGAGGGGACATGGTCTTCCTTTCGGTCATGCGACGGAGAGAGTCCTGGGCAGGACGGGACGTCCGGCGGCCCGCACAGGACCGTCGGGCGCGTGTCGATGGTGAGGGGCCGGCCGGGAGGTGCCGGTACGTTGGCGCTTTGCTGCGCGGGCCGGCCCCGGACGGGATGGAACGTTCCTGGCCGAGCGCAGTCGGCAGCTGGGGCCGCGAGGCCGCGGCGCTGCCCGGCGCGGGGAGCACACCGGTGTACCGGGCGGCCCGTTGTCGGTGCCCGCCATCCGGGGGCGGACTGAAGGACGCGCCCTGTCCTGCCGGCTCGGCGAAGGTGTCCGCGTCCGCTCTCCAGGCCACGAGTACGGCCTCGTGGTCCGCGGCACATGCGGTGGCGACGGTGTGGATGGGCTGCTACGTCACGGTGTGCTCCTACCTGCGCCGCGACGAGCGGAACCTGGTGGGGCGGCATGACCCCGCGAACCTCACCATCGCGGACTGTATCGCGTAGTACAGAAGGCCTGCGGCAGACTGTATCAGCAAGTACAGAATCTCTGTACTGTGAAGTACAAAGCAGGGAGGGGGGCTCCATGGGGCACACACCGACCACCGCACGGGGTCGCGCGACCCGGAAACGCATCCTTGATGCGGCAGCAGACCTCATCCAGCGGCGTGGTGTCGCGGCGGTGACGCTGGACGATGTCGAACGCGCCGCGGGGGTCGGCCGCAGCCAGCTCTACCACTACTTCGACGACCGCGACGACCTCATCCGCTCTGTGGTGCATTCCACCGTGGACACGGTGCTGGCCGCGCAGGAACCGCTGCTCCTGAAGGTCGACTCGCTGGCCGGCATCGACCGCTGGTTCGACGCGATCGTGGCCAACGGAACGCGGCAGGACGCGGTGGGCGGCTGCGCGATCGGCTCGTTGGCCAGCCAGCTCAGCGGCCGGGACGACCTCGCCCGCCAGGCGTTCGTGGACGCCTTCGCGCGCTGGGAGGCCCCCCTCATCGCGGGCCTGCAGCGGATGCAGGAGTCCGGCGAGCTGTGCCCGGACGCGGATGTGACGGAGCTGGCCGACCTCACCATGGCCGCGATTCAGGGCGGCCTCCTGCTGGCGCAGGTCCGCCGCACACCGGACCAGCTCCGTCTCGCCCTGCGTGGCGCGCGGGCGGCGCTGGAGGACGCGCTCACCCCCCTGCCCTGAACGTGGTTCACCCGGCGTTCGGCAAGGAGATCGGCGTACGGCCGTCCTGGCGCGAGACTGGCACTGCCGGGGCGTCCATGACGCCCTCCTGTCACCCGCGTCGTCGACCGGGGTGTGCCGATGGCGGGGACGGTGGCAGGGCGTGGTCGGTCAGAGCGCGCGCAGCGTCTTGCGCATGACCGTGCAGGGCCGGCCGTGCGCGCGGTCCGGCCGACGGTCGATCACCTCGTACCCCAGCGCGGTCCAGAAGGCGAGGCCCTTGGAGTTGTTGTCGAGGACGGCGAGCCGGACCGCGGTGCGCCCGGCCGTGCGGAAGCGTTCCTCGACCAGTGCGGCGATGCGCCGCCCGTACCCCCGGCCCTGCACCCGGGCGTCCACCATCAGCAGCCCGATCCATGGGTCCGGGTCGAGCGGATCGGGATGCCGGGCGAGGGTCGCCGCGACGCCGATCAGCCGCCCCTCGCTGCGCGCCAGCAGCACCTCCGCCTCCGGGTGCGCCAGCTCATCGGCCAAGGCCGCCGCCACCTGGTCCTGCCGCACGTCGTCCGGGTCCGGGAAGTCGCCGCTGAGGGCGTGGAAGTCGCGGTTGGAGGCGTACAGCGCGGTGAGTTCGGCGAGCACGGGGGCCGGGATGTCACGGTCGGCGGGCAGGGGCTCCAGGATCACCGGCGCAGCGTATCGCCCGCGTCCCGGGAGCCTGTTGACGATGCGGCCGGGCCGGACGGCGCGGCCGGGCCCGGTCCGGTTCAGACCGGTCCGGGCCCGGCCGCGTACGGGTCAGACGTTGACGCCGAAGTCCTGGGCGATGCCGACCAGTCCGGACGCGTAGCCCTGGCCGACCGCGCGGAACTTCCACTCGGCGCCGTTGCGGTACAGCTCGCCGAAGACCATGGCCGTCTCCGTGGCGGCGTCCTCGGAGAGGTCGTAGCGGGCGATCTCGGCGCCGCCGGCCTGGTTGATGATGCGGATGTAGGCGTTGCGGACCTGGCCGAAGTTCTGGCCGCGGTTCTCGGCGTCGTAGATGGAGACCGGGAAGACGATCTTGTCGATGTCGGCCGGGAGGGCGGCCAGGTTGACGTTGATCGCCTCGTCGTCGCCCTCGCCCTCGCCGGTGCGGTTGTCACCCGTGTGGACGATCGTGTTGTCCGGGGTCTGCTTGTTGTTGAAGAAGACGAAGTGACCGTCCGAGTAGACCTTGCCCTGCGTGTTGACCGCGATCGCGGAGGCGTCCAGGTCGAAGTCCGTGCCGGTGGTGGTGCGGACGTCCCAGCCGAGGCCCACGGTGACGGCGGTCAGGCCCGGAGCCTCCTTGGTGAGCGAGACGTTGCCACCCTTGGACAGGCTTACAGCCATGGTTTGGGAGTCCCTTCCCTCGTTACGTACGTACGGCTTCGTACTGGGGACGAAGCTACCGTCACCGGGAAGAACGCCAAGGGGGGGCCAAGAGGTTCCGCATGGCTTTACCTTTTTTACCTTCCGCTAATTCGGGTGACGCGGAGCGCGCGCGGGCGCGACCATGGACGCATGTCCGGTCCCTATGTCATCCGTGGCTCCGTCTCCCTGCCCGAGGCCGAGCTGATGTGGCGTTTCTCACGCTCCTCGGGGCCCGGCGGACAGCATGTCAACACCAGTGACAGCCAGGTGGAGTTGCGCTTCGACCTGGCGCGGACCGAGGCGCTTCCCCAGGTGTGGAAGGACCGGGCGCTGCGGCGGCTCGCGGGGCGGCTGACCGACGGCGTCATCGCCGTCCGCGCCTCCGAGCACCGCTCCCAGTGGCGCAACCGGGAGGGCGCCGCGGTGCGCCTCGCGGCGCTGCTCGCGCAGGCGACGGCCCCGCCGCCCAAGCCCCGCAAGCCGACCCGGATCCCACGCGGCATCAACGAGCGGCGGCTGCGCGAGAAGAAACAGCGTTCGGAAACCAAGCGGGGCAGATCGGGCCACGACTGGGCCTGACCGCCCCGCCCCACCGGGGGCACGCCCCACGCCGGCCGTACGCCACCACTCTGGACCGTCACGGGGGGCGGGACGGGGACCGTGACCCGGGACTGCGGCGGGGGCCGTGCGAGGGATCGCGGTGCGAGCCGGGACGGGGGCCGCTACGGGGGGCCGTGAGGCGGGTCTGCGATGGGGTGCGGCGGGGAACCGTGACGAGTCACGGGAGCGCCGGGCCGGGATCGGGGTCGCCGGGTTTTCGGGGTTCTGTCGCCGGTTTTCGGGTCTGGGGAGCCCTGCCTCGACCTGCCTGCCGGTGGGCGGTACGGGCGCGCTCGCCTCGCCTCGGTGCCACCGCGCGCCGCTCTGAGGCCGCGTCCGGCGCCCCACGCGCGTCGGCTCCGGCGTCCCGCGTCCAGGTCGGCCCCGGCACCCCGCTCCGGCGCCTCGCTCCGAGTCGGCTCCAGCACTCAACCCCGCGACAGGTCCGGCATCCCGCGTGCGGGTCGGCTACGGTACCCCGCTCCGAGTCGGCTCCAGCACTCAACCCTGCGACAGCTCCGGCTTCCCGCATCCGAGCCGGCTCCGGCACCCCGGTCCGGCACCCCGCTCCGAGTCGGCTCAAGCGCCCCGCTCCGGCACCCCGCTCCGGGTCGGCTTCGGCGCACAACCCCGTGTCAGGTCCCGCGGCTCGCTCTACGTCAGCTTCAATACCCCGACCGTCTGGCCGCCGCTGGTTTCCGTGGTGGTGAGGAAGCCCAGGCGTTGGTAGAAGGCTTCCGGGCCGGTCGCGCCGGGGTGCCAGCTGACGTACAGGTGGCTGTCGCCGCGGCGGCGGAGTTCGGCGGCGACGGACTCGACCGCGAAACGGCCGTACCCCCGCCCCTGTTCGCCGGCCGCGATGTTCAGTCGCCACAGGCCCGAGCGGAACACGCTCCCGTCGCCGTGCCAGTCGATGCCGAGGAAGGCCATCAGGAAGCCGACCGGGCGGTCGTCGTCGCCGTCCACGATCAGTCGCGGCCAGGCGACGCCCGCCGGGTGCGCGTACGCCTCGGCGAGGGAGTGGGCGACGGGCCGCACCACGTGCTCCTGTTCGGGCGCGACCCGGATGCCGAGGGCGGCGTCGACGGTGTGCGCTGTGATCTCTTTCAGGCGGGGCGTCATTCCGGCACGGTAGACCGGACGGTGATCATGGACCAGGGAATTTCAGCCCCGCCACGCGGACTCCCCGTGCCTCCCGCGCTCAGCCCAACTGCCGGTAGCGGCCCCGGAAATACAGCAGTGGCCGGCCGTCGGCGCTGGGCAGTTCCGCGGTCAGTACGCGGCCGATCACCAGGGTGTGGTCCCCGGCCGTGACCCGTTGTTCGGTCCGGCACTCCAGGGTCGCCAGGGCGCCGCGCACCAGGGGTGCGTGGGAGACGTCGCCGCGGGCGTAGGGGATGTCCTCGAACAGCAGCCGGTCGCTGAGGCGGCCCTTCATGGCGAACCGGCCCGCGATGTGCCGCTGGCTCTCGGAGAGCACGGAGACGCCCCACAGGGGCTGCTCGGCGAGCAGGTCGTCCATCCGGGCGCCCGCGCGCAGGCTGACCAGGACCAGCGGCGGCTCCAGGGAGACGGACAGGAAGGCCGTGGCCGTCATGCCGGCGTCCTCGCCGGCCGGCGCCCCGGGGTCGTCAGGGTCGAGCGGCGGCTCCTGGGCGGTCACCAGGACCACGCCCGCGGCCAGCCGGGACATGGCGGCCCGGAACTCGTCGTTGCTCACCCCCTCAGCATGCCCGGGAATGGCGGGGGCGGCGGGGGAGGGCAGCGGAGTTGGAATGTTCAGCACGCCGGAAACGCTAATCTTCGCTGCGAGCGGGTCGCATCGGGCCTCCGCCCGAACCTGGTCCTAGGTCCATGGGACGAAGAAAGAACGAAGAAGCCAAGAAGAACGAAGAAGGATGGAGAAGGCGGACACTCTTCTCAATTGTTCACGTTCTTCTGTGACTTGAGTCACAAGACCGATGAATTGTTGACCCTGTGTACCGAGTGGGCAGCGCGCTGTGATTCAGTGGCGGGGAAGCTGCTGCAAGGGCACCACCGAAGAGAAGCGCCGAAGAGCACCCTTGATTCGCTGCGAGGTCTCGGGGGGAGGGCGAGCATGGAAATGGAGTCGGAGCCCTACGTCCGTCTTGCGTCCCTCCGGCAACTGCACCAGGCCATGGCCGACATGAACACGGCACGCAGCCTGGCGGACACGCTGCAGACCGTCGCCGACGGCGCCGTCACCGCCCTCGGGTACGAGATGGCCTGCGTCAACCTCGTACGCCCCGACGGCGACCTGGTGGTCGCCGCCTTCTCCGGGAACTCCGCCGCCGAGGCCCTCATCACCGGCCGGGTCGGCTCCCGCGAGTCCTGGGAGCGCCGGCTGACCATGGGCGAGGCCTGGGGCGACCTGCGGTTCATACCGCACACCGAGGGCTGGGTCCTCGACGACGACGACGTTCCCCAGTGGTACACCGACGGGCCCGCGCCCCGCTTCGAGGACGAGTGGCACCCCGCCGACCGGCTCTTCGCGCCCATGTACGCGCCCGGCGTGCAGGGCGGCGGCTCCGGCGAACTGCTCGGCGTGATCTCCGTGGACCGGCCGCGCAACGGCCGGCATCCGGGCGCCTGGGGCCGCGAGGCCCTTCAGATGTACGCCTTCCAGGCCGCCATCGCGATCAGCAACGCCCGGCTCAGGTCCAACATGCAGCGCGCGCTGGTCCGCCTGGAGCGCGAGCAGCAGGCGCTGCGCGCGAGCGAGGAGAGCTTCCGGCAGGCGTTCGAGTACGCCCCCTCCGGCATGGCGATCGCCGAGATGGGCGGCGACCAGCACGGCCGCATCCTGCGCACCAACGACGCGCTGTGCCGCCTGCTGGGCCGCCCGGCCTCCGCGATGCGCCGCTACTCCTTCTCCGACCTGGTGCACCCCGAGGACATCGGCACGCTGCTGCGCACCTCCGCCGAGGGCGGCCGCGCGGAACTGCGCCTCGGCCGCCGCGACGGCTCCTACGTCTGGGTGTCGCTGCGCAACTCCGTCGTCGCCGACGCCGCCGACGGCCCGCGCTTCCTGCTCACCCACGTCGAGGACATAGAGGAGCGCAAGCGCCGCGAGCTGCAGCTCGCCCACCGTGCCTCGCACGACTCCCTCACCGGCCTGCCGAACTCCGCCGAACTGCGCTCACGCCTGTCGGCCCGCCTGTGCCGGCGTCCCGCGCACGCCGACGAGCTGGACTCCCTGGACGCCGCGTACGGCCATCCCGCCTACGACGTCAACGGCCACGGCTTCGACTTCGCCTCCGGCACGGACGCCTACGACGGCTTCGACCACCATGTGCACACCGTCGCCCCCGAGGACGACCGCGACGACGGCACCAAGGGCCTCGCGGTCCTCTTCTGCGACCTGGACGGCTTCAAGTCGATCAACGACCGGTTCGGGCACAACGCGGGCGACGCGGTCCTCATCGAGGTGGCGCGCCGACTGTCGCGGGGTGTGCGCGACGGGGACACGGTGGCCCGGCTCGGCGGCGACGAGTTCGTCATCCTGGCCGACGGTCTCGGCAAGGCCGACGCCCAGGACCTGGCCGTACGCCTGCGCAACGAGATCATCCAGCCGATCCGGGCCGAGGGGCGGGCCGTGCGGGTGGGCGCCAGCTTCGGCATCGGCTGGGCACACTGCGGCATGACGGCGGACGAGGTGTTGAAATCCGCTGACGAACGGATGTACGTCGAGAAACGATCTCGTCCCAAACAGCACAGGCGGGCCGGATGAACCCCAGGTCGGTGGGCTGAAGCACATCGCGCCACCCGATTGGGTCAGCGAGAGCGGGTAGGCTCGCTCTTCAATACCCGTCTTCACCTGTCTTCCGTATCCGTACCGCATCCGCCCGCACCTGTTGAGGAGTACCTAGGGATGACGCCCGGCGACAACGGCGCGAGCACGCCCGAGGACGACGACCCGTTCGGCTACCTGTACGCCGATGGGCAGGCCAGGGGAGCCCAGCCGCCGTCCGGCGGCTACGGCTACCCGAACTCGGTCAACAGGGTGCGTGCGGTCGGCGAACGCCAGTACGGCCAGCAGGCCCCGGCCGCCTACGGACAGCAGACCGTGCCCCCGCAGCAGGGTGCCTACGGCCAGCCGAACGCCCACTACCAGGCCCCGGAGACCTTCCCGGGCGGCCCGCCCGCCGGCCAGCAGCCGCCGCCGGCCGGCGGCGGCCGGGGCGGTCGCGGCCCGAACACCAAGGGCCTGCTGATCGGCGCGATCGCGGTGGTCGCCGCGGTCGTCATAGGCATCAGCGTCGCCATGCTCAACGGCAACTCGAACGACGACAAGGCCGACGGCGGCCCCTCGGCTTCTGCGACGGGCAGCGCCGACTCCAAGGGGTCGGCTTCGCCCAGTGCCTCGGCGACCGCTGCCACAGGGCCGGGTGTCCAGGACGCGGCGGGTCTGCCGCTTGCCGGCGGTGCCAGGGTCAGCACCGAGTTCTCCGGGGCCAGGGCCGACGGCGGCAAGTACGTCGACCAGATGACGCAGGTCGGGGCCTCGGTGACCTGGAAGGTCGACGTGCCCAAGTCCGGCACGTACGACCTGTGGATTCGGTACGCCAACGCCGAGAAGGACGCGGCGAGCGCGACGACCGTCGTCAACGGGAAGCCGCAGAGCTATAAGCCCGATCTGAAGAACTACGGCAAAGAGGGCGACTGGAACGCCTGGTACCGGTCCTACGTCTCCCTCCGGCTGGATCAGGGGACGAACACCGTGGCGATCACCTGCGGCCAGGGAGACGCCTGCCACTTCAACCTGGACCAGTTGGCGCTGCTCGAAGAGGGACAGAAGCCTGACTGGTGACGTCTCAGGCGGCGTTGGTCTCGCTGGTCACGGTGACCCGCGGGCGTAGGTTTTCGTAGGTCGCGCGGTCGAATTCGCCTGCTACCGGGGCTGCCACGGTCGCCGCGGACAGGGCTATCGCGCGGGTCAGGCGGTCCGGCCAGGGGAGGCGTTCCACCAGGCCCGACAGCAGGCCCGCGACCGCCGAGTCGCCGGCGCCGGTCGGGTTGCCGTGCACGGCGGCGGGCGGGGTGGCCCGCCAGTGGCCCTCCGGGGTGTGGGCGAGCAGCCCCCGCGGCCCGAGGGAGGCGACCACAGCCTGCGCGCCCCGCCTGCGGACGTCCCGGGCGGCCCGCAGCGGCTCGTGCGAGCCGGTGAGTTCGGCCAGCTCGTCCGCGTTGGGCTTGACGATGTCCGGACGGGCCGCCACCCCGCGGCGCAGCGGCTCCCCGCTGGTGTCCAGCAGCACCGGGACACCGGCCGACCGTGCCGCCCGTACCAGGCCCGCATACGCCCCCACCGGCACCCCGGGCGGCAGGCTGCCGCACAGCGCCACCGCCGCGGCCGGCCCGAGCAGGCCCTCGTACGCCTCCTGGAACGCGGCCCACTCGGCGGGCGTCACCTGCGGTCCTGGCTCGTTCAACTGGGTGGTGTCGCCGGTGCGTTCGTCGACGACGGCGATCGTGCGCCGGGTCGCACCGGCGATCGGGACCAGCGCGTCCGCCACGCCCGGAATGTCCGCGAGCCGGTCGCGCACCTCCCGGCCCGTGCCGCCGCCCGCGTACCCCGTGACCGTCACCTCGTGGCCGAGGGCCGCCAGCACCCGGGCCACGTTCACACCCTTGCCGCCCGGCCGCTCGGCGACCGCGGACACCCGGTGCGAGGCGTGCGGCCGCAGCGACCGCACGCGGTAGGTGAGATCGAGAGCGGTGTTCAGTGTGACCGTGAGGATCACCCGGGCCGACCTCCCTCACTGTCTGAGCTGTGCCGTGTGTTCTGGTCCCGATCATGCCAAACAGTTGGCGAGGGGCCCAGACCACGGGCGGTCAACCGGCTCCGGCGGCGCGCCGACCGGGGGACGTATCAGGGCAGTCGGGGATCGACCACCCAGGCGCCCTGCCGCATCACGCCCTTCACGTCGAAGTCCGCGTCGAGGAGCACCAGGTCGGCGTCCTTGCCGGGCTCCAGGGAGCCCACCCGGTCGGCCAGGCCGAGCAGCCGCGCCGGGTTGGCGGACAGGGCCGTCACCACGTCCGGCACCGGCAGCCGGTCGACCGCCACCGCACGCTTGAAGGCGCGGTCCAGGGTCAGGGTCGAGCCCGCGATCGAGCCTCCCCGCACGAGCCGGGCCACGCCGTCGCTGACCTCGACCTCCAGCGGGCCGAGCATGTAGCGGCCGTCGCCGGTCCCGGCCGCGTCCATCGCGTCGGTGATGAACGCGACCCGCCCGGCGCCCGCGTGCCGGAACGCCAGTTCCAGCGCGGCCGGGTGGAGGTGGGTGCCGTCGTTGATCAGCTCGACCGTGACCCGTTCGTCCGCCAGCAGGGCGGCGACCGGGCCGGGGGAGCGGTGGCCGAGCGGCGGCATCGCGTTGAACAGATGGGTGGCGACCGTGGCGCCCGCGTCGATCGCCTGCACCGTCTTCTCGTACGTCGCGTCGGTGTGCCCGACGGCGGCGATGACGCCGTGCGCCGCCAGGAGCCGTACCGAGTCGATGCCGCCGGGCAGTTCGGCGGCGAGGGTGACCATCCGGGTCCAGCCGCGCCCCGCGTCGATCAGCCGCCGCACCTCCTCCGGGTCCGGGTCGCGCAGCAGTTCCTCGGAGTGCGCGCCCTTGCGGCACGGCGAGATGAACGGGCCCTCGAAGTGGATCCCGGCGAGTTCGCCCTGTTCGGCCAGCTCGGACAGCAGCCCGGCCTGCTTGACCAGGAAGTCCATGTCGTCGGTGACGGTGGAGGCGAGCAGCGTGGTGGTGCCGTGCCGCCGGTGGGTGCGGACGGCCGTCAGGATCTCGTCGGCCGTGCCCGAGAACGAGGCGCCCCCGCCGCCGTGGTTGTGCAGGTCGACGAAGCCGGGCACCAGCCAGTGCCCCCGTACGTCGATCACCTGGGCGTCCGCGGGGGCGGCGGCCGTGATCCTCGTGCCCTCGACGATCACGCGTCCGTCGGTCACGATCCCGGTGGGCAGCACCACCCGGGCGCCGGCAAGAACCGTACTGGGGGCCATCAGGCGGTTACCTCCGAAGGGTCAGTGGTTTCGAGGAGATCCCGGGCGAGGAGCCCCGCGCCCAGGCAGCCGGCGGTGTCCCCGAGGGCGGCGGGGACGATCGACGGGAGTTTCTGGAAGGTGACACGGCGCCGGACGGCGTCCCGCAGCGGCCGGAACAGGGTCTGCCCCGCCTCGGCGAGCCCGCCGCCGATGATCAGCGTGCGCGGGTCCAGCAGGGTGAGCGCGGTGACCAGGCCGTCGGCCAGCGCGTCCACCGCCTCCTGCCAGACCCGGACGGCGTCCGGGTCACCGGACGCGACGGCCCGCGCGCAGTCGGCGGCGTCCGCGTCGGGCTTTCCGGAGGCGGCCGCCCAGGCCGCGCTCACCGCCGACGCGGAGGCGTACCGCTCAAGGCAGCCGCGCTGCCCGCACGGACACGCGGTCCCGCCGGGCCGTACGACGACATGGCCGATCTCGCCCGCGAAGCCGTGCGCGCCGGCCTCCACCCGGCCGTCGAGGCCGATGGCGCCCGCGATGCCGGTGCCCAGGGGCACGAACAGGAAGCGGTCCGCGCCCTGGCCCGCGCCGATCCGGCCCTCGGCCAGCCCGCCGGTGCGCACGTCGTGGCCGAGCGCCACCGGGATGCCGAGCCGGGCGGCGAGCAGGTCGCGCAGCGGTACGTCGCGCCAGCCCAGGTTGGCCGCGTAGGCGGCGATGCCGCGTTCCTCGTCGACGATGCCCGGCACCGCGATGCCGGCCGCGACCGCGGGTTCGCCGAACCGCTCGGCGCCGTGGGCGCGCAGTTCGGCGGCGAAGCCGAGGATGCCCTCGACCACCGCCTCGGGTCCGCGTTCGCGTCCGGTCGCGCGGCGGTCCTGGTGCAGCAGCTCGCCGCCGTCCCCGACCAGGGCGGCCTTCATCCCGGTGCCGCCCACGTCGAGGGCGATGACATGTCTCACGGGGAACAGTGTGGACCGCGGACCCTTAAGAGGTCTAGTCCACTTACGCGGCGGAGGTACCACGATCCGCGCGGCGAGGCGGCGACCGGGACCACGGGACGTGGGGTGAACGGCGGCCGGGATCACGGGGTCGCGGGGTGAATGGCGGTCGAAATCGCGAGGTCGCGGGGTGACGGCGGCCGGACCACGGGGCGTGGGGTGAACGGCGATCTGGATCACGGGGTTGCGGGGTGAATGGCGATCTGGATCACGGGGTCGCGGGACGAACGGCGGCCGGAGCCACCGGGAACGGCGATTGGGGTCACCGGTCTGCGGGGTGAGCGGCGGCCGGGATCGCGGGGGCGTGGGGTGAGCGGCGGCCGGGGTCACCGGTCTGCGGGGCGGACGGCGATCGGGTCGCGGACGTTGGCGCTTTTCGGGCCGGGGCCCCGGGGACGGGGCGTCGTCGGTGCCCGGCGCTACCGTTCACCCATGGAACCGGACGACCGCCACGAGCTGGGCCGCCGCGAACAGGCCATCCTGGCGCTGGAGCGCCGGGGCTTTCCGGGACCCGGCGCCAAGGAACGCGCGATACGCGAGGAACTGGGCCTGGCCCCGGTCCGCTACTACCAGCTCCTGAACGCCCTGCTGGACGACGAGCGCGCACTGGCCCACGACCCGGTGACGGTCAACCGGCTGCGCCGGATCCGCGAGACCCGCCGCACCGAGCGCTGACCCGCGCTGCCAGGCGTGCGGGGCGTTCCGCGTGGATAGGGTCGGGTCATGGGCACCCATATGACGGACTCGACCGAGCCCCAGGACGCGCTTCCGACGCCCGTGACACAGGCCGGGCGGGCCGGGCTCGCCGCCGTGCTCGCACGGCCCCGCACCGCGGTGATCGGCCTCGACTTCGACGGGACACTCGCGCCGATCGTGGCCGACCCCGATCAGGCACGCGCACACCCGGACGCCGTACCCGCGCTCGCCGCCCTCGCCCCGAAGGTGGCCGCCGTCGCGGTGGTCACCGGACGCCCGGCCGGCGTCGCGGTCCGCCACGGCGGCTTCGCGGGCGTACCCGGCCTTGAGCACCTGGTCGTACTCGGCCACTACGGCGCCGAACGCTGGGACGCGGTCAGCGGCACCGTCAGCGCACCCGCCCCGCACCCCGGCGTCGCCGCCGTCCGTGCCGAGCTGCCCGGCTTCCTCGACCGGATCGGTGCCTGGCGGGGCACCTGGATCGAGGAGAAGGGGCGGGCCGTGGCCGTGCACACCCGCCGCGCCGAGGATCCGCAGGCCGCGTTCGAGGCGCTGCGCGGTCCGCTCGCCGAGCTGGCCACCCGGCACGGCCTGATCGTCGAGCCCGGCCGCCTGGTCCTCGAACTGCGCCCGCCGGGCATGGACAAGGGCGTCGCCCTGCTGGAGTACGTACGGGAGATCGGCGCCGCATCCGTCGTGTACGGCGGCGACGACCTCGGTGACCTGCCCGCCTTCGCGGCCGTCGACAAGCTACGCTCCGACGGCGTGCCCGGCCTGCTGGTGTGCAGCGGCAGCAGCGAGGTGACCGAACTGGCCGAGCGCGCCGACCTGGTCGTGGACGGTCCGGCCGGGGTGGTGCGGCTGCTGCGGACGCTCGCCGGTCAGCTGGACCGGTCGGCCTGAAGGGCGTGCAGCTGGTCCAGGAACCACTGGGCCGGCGGCAGCGCGGTGGCCGCGGCGGCCAGCCGTTTGGTCCGTTCAGCCCGCTCGTCGTCCGGCAGGGTGAGCGCCCGGTGCAGGGCGTCCGCCGTGCCCCCGATGTCGTACGGGTTGACGGTGATCGCGTCCTCGCCCAGCTCCTCGTACGCCCCCGCCTCCCGGGACAGCACCAGCGCGCAGCCCTGGTCGGAGACGACCGGCACCTCCTTGGCGACCAGGTTCATGCCGTCCCTGATGGGGTTCACCAGGGCCACGTCGGCCAGCCGGTAGGCGGCCAGCGAGCGCGCGAAGTCGTCCTCGACGTGCAGCAGCACCGGCGTCCAGCCCGGCGTCCCGTACCGCGCGTTGATCTCCTCCGCGACGCGCCGCACCTCGGCGGTGTAGTCCCGGTACACGGCCAGGTCCTGGCGCGAGGGGTAGGCGAAGGCGATGTGCACGACCCGCTCGCGCCACTCGGGGCGGTCCGTCAGCAGCTGCCGGTACGCCAGCAGCCCGCGCACGATGTTCTTGGACAGCTCGGTGCGGTCCACCCGCACGATCGCCTTGCGGTCCGCGCCGATCTCCGCGCGCAGCGCCGTCATCCGCTCGGCCACGTCCGGCTCGTGCGCACGCGCGCGCAGGAAGTCCGCGTCGGCGCCCAGACCGTGCACGCCGATGCGGGTGCCGGAGGGGATGCCGGGCCCGAGGACCAGGTGGCAGCAGTCGGTGAAGGCGTCCGCCCAGCGCCGGGTGAGGAACGCGGCGCGGTCCGCGCCCAGGATGCCGCCGAGCAGTTCGGCCGCGATGTCGTCGGGCAGCAGCCGGAAGTAGTCCGGCGGCGCCCAGGGGGTGTGCGAGAAGTGGCCGATGCGCAGGTCGGGGCGGAGCTGCCGGAGCATCCGGGGGGCCAGCGCCAGGTGGTAGTCCTGTACGACGACCGCCGCGGCCTCCGCCGCCTCCTCGGCCAGCGCCTCGGCGAACGCCCGGTTGTAGGTCTGGTACGACGCCCACTGCCGCCGGAACTCCGCGCCGAAGACCGGCTCAAGCGGGGTCTGGTAGAGCATGTGGTGCACGAACCACAGCACCGAGTTGGCGATGCCGTTGTAGGCGTCGGCGTACACGTCGGCCGGAATGTCCAGCATCCGCACGCCGGGCTCGCCGACCCCGCGGCGCACCGCCTCGCGGTCGCCGTCGGACAGTGCCGAGCACACCCACAGGGCGTCCGCGTCGGGGCCGATCGCCGAGAGCCCCGAGACCAGCCCGCCGCCGCCTCGCCGGGCGGCCAGCGAGCCGTCCTCCCGGACGGAGTACGAGACCGGGCCGCGGTTGGACGCGACCAGCACTTGGGCAGCACCGTACGTGGAAGCCATACGCCTCAACCTAGCCCGCCCCACAAACACTCAAACGTACGGTCCGCTCCCGTGTGGGCCGGGCACGGCCGGCGTCGGCTTCAGGCCACTCGGCGGGTGGTGTACTCCGTGATCTGGACCATGGGTGGGCGTTCCTCGGTGTCCACCGGGTAGGTGTGTGGTTCGAAGCCGTGTTCGCCGCGTTCGAACTGGGTGAGGGACGGGCGTACGAGGTGCCCGCGGGCCAGCCGCAGCTGCGCGGTGCGGTAGATCGCGGCGGCCATCCGGCCCAGCGCCTGCCCGTCCTGGTGCCGGTGCCTGCGCACACCGACGTCGACCTGGGCGAGGGCGTCAAGGCCCACCAGGTGCAGGGCGTCGACCAGCATGCCCAGTTCGACGCCGTACCCGACGGGGAACGGCAGCCGCTCCAGCAGTGAGCGGCGGGCCGCGTACTCGCCGCCGAGCGGCTGCACGAAACCGGCCAGCTGCGGCCAGTGCAGATTGAGCAGCGGTCGCGCCATCAGCTCGGTGACCCGGCCGCCCTGGCCCGCCGCGCCGGCCAGCGGGCGGTCGTACATGGCCTTGACCAGGTCGACGTCCGGTTCGGTGAGCAGCGGGCCGACGATCCCGGTGACGAAGTCGGAGGAGAACTCCCGCAGGTCCGCGTCGACGAAGCAGACGATGTCCCCGCCGGTGACGAGCAGCGAGCGCCACAGGACCTCGCCCTTGCCGGGCGCGGCGGGCAGCCGCGGCAGGATGGCGTCGCGGTGCACCACCTGGGCGCCCGCGGCGGCGGCCACCTCGGAGGTGCGGTCGGTGGACCCCGAGTCGACCACGACGATCTCGTCGACCAGCGGAGCCCGCCGCATGAGGTCGCGCCGGATGACGGCGACGATGTCGCCGACCGTCTCCTCCTCGTTGAGCGCGGGCAGCACGACGGAGACCGACTGGCCCGTACGCTGTTTCGCGGCGAGGATCTTGTGCAGTGGCCGGTCGGTCACGGACCAGGAGCGGGTGGCCAGCCAGCGCTCGACTTCTTCCAGCACAGTCAGCTGCTCCTCACTGTCGTGATCACACCGGGTGCATGTGTGATCCATCTCGCGGTTCGGACGACTATCTCAACTGTCCTGGCCGTCGGTTACAGTCTTGAACAACGCGGATGACCATCGCATGTCGGGGGTCGTCGGCGTTCACAACCGCATACAGCTCATCCAGAGGGGCAGAGGGACACGGCCCGATGAAGCCCCGGCAACCCTCCAGCCGGTTCTCGTACTGATCGCTGCGCAAGCCGATCGTTTCCGCGAGGCTCCCGGCTAGGGAAGGTGCCAAATCCGTCTCACGGCGAGATGCGTCGTGAGGAAGATGAGGAGAAAGGGCCTCGCCTCACATGGCTGTGCAGACCGTTGCAAGCACCACGAACCAGTCGGTGGACCTCGGTCCCGCCGCGGCCCTGAGCTGCCGCGAGTGCGGCCACCGGGTGCCGCTCGGCCCGGTGTTCGCCTGCGAGGAGTGTTTCGGCCCGCTGGAGATCGCTTACGACTTCTCGGCGTACGACACCGAGGAGCTGCGCCGGACGATCGAGGCGGGTCCCGCGAACATCTGGCGCTATGCGCCGCTGCTGCCCGTCCCCGCGGACGTGGCCGAAAAGCCCAATCTGAACCCTGGCTGGACCAAGCTGGTCCAGGCCGACAACCTGGCCCGTGAACTCGGCGTCACCGGCGGCCTGTACGTGAAGGACGACTCCGGCAACCCGACGCACTCCTTCAAGGACCGGGTGGTCGCCCAGGCGCTGGAGGCGGCGCGCGCCTTCGGCTTCACGACCCTGTCCTGCTCCTCGACCGGCAACCTCGCCGGGGCCGTCGGCGCCGCGGCGGCCCGGGCCGGCCTGCGCTCCTGTGTGTTCATCCCGTACGACCTGGAGCAGGGCAAGGTCGTCATGGCCGCGATCTACGGCGGTGAGCTGGTCGGCATCGAGGGCAACTACGACGACGTGAACCGCTTCTGCTCCGAGCTGATCGGCGACCCGGCGGGTGAGGGCTGGGGCTTCGTCAACGTCAACCTGCGCCCGTACTACGCGGAGGGCTCCAAGACCCTGGCGTACGAGATCTGTGAGCAGCTCGGCTGGCGGCTGCCCGACCAGATCGTCGTGCCGATCGCCTCCGGCTCCCAGCTCACCAAGATCGACAAGGGGCTGCGGGAGCTGATCGCGCTGGGCCTGGTCGAGGACCGGCCGTACAAGATCTTCGGCGCGCAGGCCGAGGGCTGCTCGCCGGTGTCCACGGCGTTCAAGGCAGGACATGACGTGGTCCGCCCGCAGAAGCCGAACACGATCGCCAAGTCCCTGGCGATCGGCAACCCGGCCGACGGGCCGTACGTGCTGGACATCGCGCGCCGCACGGGCGGTGCGGTGGAGGACGTGACGGACGACCAGGTCGTCGACGCGATCAAGCTGCTGGCGCGCACCGAGGGTGTCTTCGCGGAGACGGCCGGCGGTGTCACCGTGGGCGTGACGAAGAAGCTCCTCGACGAGGGCGTCCTCGACCCGGCGCTCACCACGGTCGTCCTCAACACCGGCGACGGCCTCAAGACCCTCGACGCGGTGGCCGGCACCGGCCTGACCGCCACCATCCGCCCGAACCTGGACTCCTTCCGAGAGGCTGGCCTCGCATGAGCGTGACCGTTCGCATCCCGACCATCCTGCGTACCTACACGGGCGGCCTGTCCGAGGTGAGCGCCGAGGGCGCGAACCTCGCAGAGGTGATCGCCGACCTGGAGAAGAACCACACCGGCATCTCCGCTCGCGTCCTGGACGACCAGGGCAAGCTGCGCCGCTTCGTGAACGTGTACGTCAACGACGACGACGTCCGCTTCGAGCAGGGCCTGCAGACGGCGACGCCGGACGGTGCGGGCGTGTCCATCATCCCCGCCGTGGCCGGCGGCTGACGGTCCCTCACTTTCGGTGACTTCGGTTACCGACTGTTCGTCCGATGGCCCCCTCCGTGAGAGAAGCGGAGGGGGCCATTCAGTGGGGTTGAGCGCGGTAGAGTTGGGGAACGCGTTCCCGGCCCCCGGGTCGGAAGCCCCGGATTCAATCCGCGCAGCCGCCAAGAAGTCGCCAAAGTCCATGCGTTCTTCGCGGCTTTTATTCCTTTTATAGGGCCCGACTTGCCCTGAATTCTGCCGAATTCTCGGCAGATTCCCGACCGGGTGCGTCCAGATTTCTCGTCCGATTGACCTGTTGCAGACGGCAGTTGGACAGATACATTCAGCCGCGGTCGACGCGTTCCGGCGCACGCCCCCAACCTTGGGGGGTGAGGTCTGACCCGGGTCCGCGAAGTGTGGATCTGTGCAAGGGCCAGTAATAGGGGAGTTAGGCATGGCTCAGGGCACCGTCAAGTGGTTCAACGCGGAGAAGGGGTACGGCTTCATCGCGGTCGACGGTGGTGCGGACGTCTTCGTCCACTACAGCGCGATTCAGATGGACGGCTACCGCACCCTGGAAGAGGGCCAGCGGGTCGAGTTCGAGATCTCGCAGGGTCAGAAGGGCCCGCAGGCCGACATGGTTCGCGTCACCGCCTGAACATTCTCAGCGCGAAGGGTCCGCACCTCCCGGGGTGCGGGCCCTTCGTCGTGCCCGGGCCGGAGGGGCCGCGCCGCGGGGCCTTGGCCGCGGGGTCCATGCATGCCGCAGGGCCGGTGCCGCGGGGGGTGTCCGCAGGGCCGGTGCCGCGGTGTCCGCGGGGCCTGTGCCGCGGGTGTCCGGGCCGTCGCGCCGGGGGGCGCGCGCCCGGCGCGACGGCCCGGTCGCGCGCCCCGCGACGGGTCCGCGGCGCGGGCGCACCTTGCACTCGGGTGGGTCGAGTGCTAATCATTGGCGTTAGCACTCTGAAGGTGAGAGTGACAATGAAGGACCGGGTCGGTGAGGCCCGCAGGCCGGGTGGGGCAAGGAACCACAAGGCCGGTGAGCCGTCCGTCGCGGGCGCGGGCGCGGTCCGAAGGAATCACCCCCAGTCCTGGAGGGACCACTTCACATGGCCAAGATCATCGCGTTCGACGAGGAGGCGCGGCGCGGCCTTGAGCGCGGTATGAACCAGCTCGCCGACGCCGTCAAGGTCACCCTCGGCCCCAAGGGCCGCAACGTCGTCCTTGAGAAGAAGTGGGGCGCCCCCACGATCACCAACGATGGTGTGTCCATCGCCAAGGAGATCGAGCTGGAGGACCCGTACGAGAAGATCGGCGCCGAGCTGGTCAAGGAAGTCGCCAAGAAGACCGACGACGTCGCCGGTGACGGTACGACCACCGCGACCGTCCTCGCCCAGGCCCTGGTCAAGGAGGGCCTGCGCAACGTCGCCGCCGGCGCCAACCCGATGGCCCTGAAGCGCGGTATCGAGAGGGCCGTCGAGGCCGTCTCCGCCGCCCTGCTGGAGCAGGCGAAGGACGTCGAGACCAAGGAGCAGATCGCCTCCACGGCCTCCATCTCCGCCGCCGACACCCAGATCGGCGAGCTGATCGCCGAGGCCATGGACAAGGTCGGCAAGGAAGGCGTCATCACCGTCGAGGAGTCGCAGACCTTCGGTCTCGAGCTCGAGCTCACCGAGGGCATGCGCTTCGACAAGGGCTACATCTCGGCGTACTTCGCCACCGACATGGAGCGTATGGAGGCGTCGCTCGACGACCCGTACATCCTGATCGCCAACTCCAAGATCAGCTCCGTCAAGGACCTGCTCCCGCTCCTGGAGAAGGTCATGCAGTCGGGCAAGCCGCTGCTGATCATCGCCGAGGACGTCGAGGGCGAGGCCCTGTCGACCCTGGTCGTCAACAAGATCCGCGGCACCTTCAAGTCCGTCGCCGTCAAGGCCCCGGGCTTCGGCGACCGCCGCAAGGCCATGCTCGGCGACATCGCCATCCTCACGGGCGGCGAGGTCATCTCCGAGGAGGTCGGCCTCAAGCTGGAGAACGCGACCCTGGACCTCCTGGGCCGCGCCCGCAAGGTCGTCATCACCAAGGACGAGACCACCATCGTCGACGGTGCCGGCTCCTCCGAGCAGGTCAACGGCCGGGTCAACCAGATCCGCGCCGAGATCGAGAACAGCGACTCGGACTACGACCGCGAGAAGCTCCAGGAGCGCCTGGCCAAGCTGGCCGGCGGCGTCGCCGTCATCAAGGCCGGTGCCGCCACCGAGGTGGAGCTCAAGGAGCGCAAGCACCGCATCGAGGACGCCGTGCGCAACGCCAAGGCGGCCGTCGAGGAGGGCATCGTCGCCGGTGGTGGCGTGGCCCTGCTGCAGACCACCAGCGTCTTCGAGAAGCTGGAGCTGGAGGGTGACGAGGCGACCGGCGCGCAGGCCGTGAAGCTCGCCCTGGAGGCCCCGCTCAAGCAGATCGCCGTCAACGCCGGCCTCGAGGGCGGCGTCGTGGTCGAGAAGGTCCGCAACCTCACCCCGGGTCACGGCCTGAACGCCGCGACCGGCGAGTACGTCGACCTGGTCGCCGAGGGCATCATCGACCCGGCGAAGGTGACGCGTTCCGCCCTGCAGAACGCCGCGTCCATCGCCGCGCTGTTCCTCACCACCGAGGCCGTCATCGCCGACAAGCCGGAGAAGGCGGCACCGGCCGCCCCGGGCGGCATGCCGGGCGGTGACATGGACTTCTGATCCTCCCCGAGGATCGGACCCGTCCGCCACACACCGAGGGCGGCACTCCCTGACCCCAGGGAGTGCCGCCCTCGGGCATGTCGGCCGAAGGACCCGACCGTGCGCCGCTTCGAGCCCGGGGACGCGACGAAGCGGTGCCGTCCGGGAACGGCGGCGGCCGGTGAGTGTTCGTGGGTTCGGAATGCGGTCGGGAGCGGGGTGGTTGGCATGAGGACACACTCGATGCGTGTGCACATACCGCTCAGTCGACAGCTGTCCGAGGAGTCCCCCACGTGACCGTCACCACCCCGCCCGCCTCCCGCGCGGCCCAGATCCTCGCCCGTCCGATCGCGCTCAACGGGCTCACCGTCCCCAACCGGATCGCGATGGCCCCGATGACCCGCGCGTTCTCGCCGGGCGGCATTCCCGGCGAGGACGTCGTCTCGTACTACGCCCGCCGCGCCGCCGCCGGCGTCGGACTGATCGTCACCGAAGGCACCTACGTCGGCCACGAATCGGCCGGCCTGAGCGACCGGATCCCGCGGTTCCACGGCGCGGACCAACTGGCGGGCTGGGCCCGGGTCGCCGAAGCGGTGCACGCGGCGGGCGGCACGATCGTCCCGCAGCTGTGGCACATCGGCATGGTCCGCGAGCAGGGGCAGCCGCCGTACCCGGACGCGCCCGCGATCGGCCCCTCGGGGCTGCGCCTCGACGGCACCGAGGGCACCGGCAGGGCGATGACCCGGGCCGACCTGGACGCCGTGATCGGCGCCTTCGCCGAGGCGGCCGCCGCCGCGGAGCGCATCGGTTTCGACGGGGTGGAACTGCACGGCGCCCACGGCTATCTGCTCGACCAGTTCCTGTGGGCGGGCACCAACCGGCGCACCGACGCGTACGGCGGTGACCCGGTGGCCCGGACCCGGTTCGCGGCGGAGATCGTGGCCGCGGTGCGCGAGCGCGTCTCCGCCGGGTTCCCGGTCGTCTTCCGCTACTCGCAGTGGAAGCAGGGGGCCTACGACGCGCGGCTCGCCGAGAGCCCCGAGGAACTGGAGGCCGTCCTGACGCCGTTGGCCGCGGCCGGTGTGGACGCCTTCCACGCCTCCACCCGCCGCTATTGGGTCCCCGAGTTCGACGGCTCCGACCTCAACCTGGCCGGCTGGACCAAGAAGCTCACCGGCAAGCCGGCCATCACCGTGGGCTCGGTCGGCCTCGACGGCGACTTCGACCGGAGCTTCCAGGGCGATGGCGCGCCGGTCAGGAGTCTCGACAACCTCCTGGACCGTCTGGAGGCCGAGGAGTTCGACCTGGTGGCGGTCGGCCGTGCGCTGCTCCAGGATCCGCAGTGGGCGGCGAAGGTGCTCGGGGACCGGTTCGACGAACTGAAGCCGTTCGACGCGGCAGCGCTGAAGTCACTCAGCTGAACCTGAACGGGCGACGGACCGGACGCCCGCGGAGGCACCGGTCCGCGCACCCGGGTCAGCCGGTCGGGTCCGCCCGCGCACGCAGTGCCCCGCGGTGGGTCGTTTGGGCGTGCCGGAGGGGTCCGGCCGTTGTCGCGCTGCTTCTACTCCGTTGACGGGAAAGAGCGGCTGAACCCGTGCGGGCGTCGGACGGGACGCTCGTGGGGGGTGTCGGTTCGCGTGCCCGGGTCAGCCGGTCGAGGCCGCCCGCGCTCCGGAAGGCGTCGCCCGCGCGGGCAGCGTCCCGCGGTGGGTCGTTTCGGTGTGCCGGGGGAGTCCGGTTGTTGTCGCGTCGCTGCGACTCCGGTGACGTGAAAGAGCGGCTGGACCCGTGTGGGTGTCGGTTCGCGGGTGCGGGTCAGCCGGTGGGGTTCGGCAGTGCGGCTCGTAGATGGCCGTTGGACTGGGCCAGGAGGCGGGCGGCTGTCGGGCCGTCGACACCGGCCAGGATGGCCAGGATCGCGTTCTTCACCTCGCCGCCGGTCTCGGTCAGGGCCCGCTCGATCTCCTCGTCGGCCGCGCCGGTGGCCAGCGCGACGATACGGCGGGAGCGGGCGCGCAGCTTGTCGTTGGAGGCGCGCACGTCGACCATCAGGTTCCCGTACGTCTTGCCCAGCCGGATCATCGTGATCGTCGACAGCATGTTGAGGACCAGCTTCTGCGCGGTGCCCGCCTTCAGCCGGGTGGAGCCGGTGATCAGCTCGGGGCCGACGACGACCTCGATGCCGTGCTCGGCCGCCGCCGCGAGCGCGCTGTCCGCGTTGCAGGCAAGGCCGACGGTCAGGGCACCCAGGGCGCGGGCGTGCTCGACCGCGCCGATCGCGTACGGGGTGCGGCCGGAGGCGGAGACGCCGACCACCGTGTCGTCCGAGCCGAGCGCGAGCGAGTCGAGGTCCTTGCGGGCCAGTTCCTTCGAGTCCTCCGCGCCCTCGACGGAGGTCACCATCGCCTCGGCGCCGCCCGCGATCAGGCCGACCACCCTGGCGGGGTCGGTGTTGAAGGTGGGCGGGCACTCGGAGGCGTCCAGGACACCGAGGCGGCCCGCGGTGCCCGCGCCCGCGTAGACCAGCCGGCCGCCGCGGCCCATGCGCGCGGCGATCGCGTCGATGGCCGCAGCGATCTGCGGGAGGCACGCGGCCACGGCGGCCGGCACCGCGGTGTCCTCGCCGTTCATCAGCCGGGCGATCTCCAGGGTGGGCAGCTTGTCGATGCCGGCGAGTTCGGGCCGGAATGCCTCGGTGGTGAGCGTCTCCAGTTCGGCGCGGAGCTGACGGTGGTCGGACGTGGACGTCATGAAGGGCGGCTCTTTCTGGTGCTTCCAGTGCTTCCGGTGCTTCCAGTGTCTCCAGCGCTTCGCAGTGAACCGGCGAGCGGCCATGGCGGTGCGGCAGCCGGACGACGACGCGCAACGGCTCGGCCGGCGGAGCACGCCGCGCTCAGCGGTGCCGGTGGGCCAGCGCCTCGTAGGAAGCGGCAAGCGCGGGCGCTGCGGTCTCGTATGTGCGCTGTGCCACTCCGATGAACAGACAGTCCACGACGAGGAGTTGACTGGTCCGCGAGGACATCGCGGCGGGCCGCAGCTCGCTCTCCCGGGAGATGGAGGTGGTGAGCACGTGGTCGGCGTACTGGGTGACCGGTCCGTCCGGCCGGCCGGTGATGGCGATGGTGGTGGCCCCGTGCTCGAACGCGGCCCGCAGCGGCTCGATGACGTCCCCCGTCGAACCGGAGTGGGTGATCGCGATGGCCACGTCACCGGAGCGCAGCTGCACCGCGTTCGTCACCGCGAGATGCGGATCGCTGTGGGCGTGGGCTATCACCCCTATCCGCAGCAGCTTCTGGGTGAGGTCCTGGGCGACCAGCCCGGACGCGCCGATCCCGTACACGTCGGTGCGCCGTGCGCCGGCCAGCGCGGCGACCGCCGCGCCCAGTTGCACGGTGTCGAGCCCGGCGGCCGTGTCGGCGAGGGTCTGCTGCTCGTCGTAGGCGAGCTTGGCGACGACGTCGGCGATCGGGTCGTCGACCGCGATGTCGGTGGTGAGGGCGGGGGCGCGGCCGGACTGCTGCTGGGCGGCCAGGCCGGCGAGGGCGAGCCGCAGGTCGCGGTAGCCCGGGTAGCCGAGCAGCCGGGCCGTCCGTACGACCGTGGCCTCGCTGGTGCCGGTGAGTTCGGCGAGGCCGGTGACCGTGAGGGCCGCGCAGCCCGCCGGGTCGCCCGCCACGGCCTCGGCGACCCGTTGCATCGAACGGGTCATGGACGGGGCGAGCGTGCGCACCTTGGCGGTGAGGGCGGCCGGCGCCGGCGGGGCGTTTCCGTGGCCGCCCGGGGTGCCGAAAATTTCCTTCACTTTCTGGGTCACATATGAAAGATATTTTCGGCTGGTGTCGGGGTCAAGACCACGCACAATGGGTGCATGGAACCCATCAGCCCGCTGGAACGTGCCCTGCACACGGCCCGCGCCCGCGTGCTCGCCGACCTGGTCGCCGGCGAGGTCGCCGAGGCGGACGTGGTCTCACTGGTCGAGGACTCGGTCGCGCAGCGCCGCTGGTGGGTGGAGCAGTGGCCGGACGGGGCGGCCTATGTGGCCGGACTCGTGGCGCAGGACGTACAGGACGCGCTGCTTGAGCGGTACGGACGCTGGCCGCTGTGCCCGGTGTGCGGCTCAGGCGACCCGCATGCGCTGGACGTCGAACCGGAACTCGGGCCCGACCCGCACTGGGTCTGCCACCAGGCGGGCGTGAAGGTCGCGGCGGTCGGCTCCCTGGGACGAGCCACAGGCGGAGTCCCGTCCTCATGAGACACCGGCACTGCCGGTGCACCTGGCCCAGCCGAACTGACGCCCGCGTTGCAGGGTGCGAGGTCGGCTGAAGGCGGGTCAGGCGCGGCGGACGTACAGGGTGAGGGAACGGTTCGAGCCGTGTCGTTCGGCGTACGCGGACTCCTCCGCCGCCGCGGCCCGGCCGAACCCGGTGCGGGCCAGCACGCCCTGCGACGCCAGATTGGCGTGGTCGACGCGTGCGAACAGCCGGTCCACCTCGTCCCGGGCCAGCGCCCACTCGGCCAGCGCGCCCAGCGCCTCGGTCGCGTAGCCCCGGCCGCGGGCGGCCGCCACGAGGTCGTAGCCGATCTCCACGCGGCCCTCCTCGTCCGGGGCGGAGTGGAAGCCCAGGCCGCCGACCGCCCGGCCGTCGTCCCGGCGTACCAGCACGAACAGCCCGAACTCGGGCCGGTGCAAGCCGGATTCATACGCCTCGACCAGCATCCCGGCGGCGTCTCGGGTGCCCTGGTACGGCCCGCCGTCGATCCAGTCGAAGCCGCCGTCGCCGCCCAGCCGCAGATCGCGCGCGGCGGCGGGCCGTACGCCCTGGAGGGTGAGCCGCCCGGTCGGGACGACCAGGTTGTTGTACCAGCGCCAGTCGGTGACCGGTGCCCGGCCGGGCAACTCACCGCGGCCGGTCGCCCACAGCAGGGTCGGCCAGGGCGCGGGCCCGGGCCGGACGTGCGGGAAGACGCAGGTCAGAACGGACTCGGCGAGGTCCGCCGGCGGCTCATAGGGCACCCCGAGCCCCGCGGCCATGTCGTAGGTGTGCAGCAGTACCTCGGCGATGCCCATCGCGGCGAAGCCCTCGCGGTCCGCGCTCCCGAACGGGAAGGGGTGGAAGGCGCGCACCTCGCGCGGGGTGGTGCGGACGGTGGTGGCGAGCAGCACGCCGGTGGTCTCGAGCACCTGGAGCACACCGGCGTTGCCGGCCGCGGGCATGCCCTCGTCGCCCTCGCCGTCGAGGGTGATGTCGAAGGGGACGTACGCGTCCTGCGCCCGCCCCGCCAACTGCCCGGCGTATGCGATGAGATCGCTCGCGACATGCACGGCGGTCCGCCGGACGCTCCAGTCCAGCCGACCCGCCCGCACCGCCGTCCAGTCCCGGTCAAGCGCCGTGCGCAGCGTCGCCACACAGCCCGCGACGGCCTCGTTCACCTGATCCCCGCCCACTGCCTGCATGCGGCGCAGACTAGATCATCGGACCGGTGCGCGAAGCTGGTTTTCCGGCTGGCCCGCGGTCAGCCGGTCAGCAGCTCCAGCTCGGCGGCGAGGTTGTAGCGGGCGGTCGGCTCCCACTCACGCTGCCCGTACGGCGTGCGGAACAGCCGGGGCAGCTCCAGCAAGTGGCGCAGGATCGCGGCGCGGCCGTCCCGGAAGGCGTCGTTCGGAACGAAGTGGTACTCCTCGCGGACCGCGGCGGTGTAGGCGGCGTACGCGGCCGGCGGCGCCGCCAGGACGGCCAGGTCGGCGTCGCACAGCACCTGTCCGTCACGGTCGTCCGGGGCCGGGTCGTGCGTGACCGTGAGCCGGACCAGCCGGGCCACTTCGGCGGTCCTGTCCGCTGGGACGCCGGCCTCCGGCAGCGCGCGCTCGGCGAGGCGGGCCGACCGCTCCTCGTTCTCGGAGCGGTCGGGGAGGTAGACGGCGTCGTGGAACCAGGCGGCCAGGCGTACGACGTCCGGGTCGGCGGCGTACTCCGCGAGGGTGTCGACGTGGTCCAGGACGGCGGTGAGATGCGCGAGCGTGTGATACCGACGCTGCGGCTCCTGCCAGCAGGCGAGCAACCGATCGCCATACGGCACCGGATCGGGCCCACCCCCACCCCCTCGAACCCCCACCAGAGCCCTACTCCACCGCCCCCGCAACCCCTCAAGATCAGCCATATCCCCATTCTCCCCCGCCCCAAAGGGCACGCGGTCCGGGCAGCGCCCCGATTGGGGGCGCGGGGAACGGCGCGACAAGCCACAACGCACTCGCACTGTTCGACGATGCAGCAGCGCCCCGATAGGGGCGCGGGGAACGGCGCGACAAGCCACAACACACCCGCACCGAACGACGATGCAGCAACCACCGATTGGGGGCGCGGGGAACTGCGCGAAAAGCCCCCACGCACCCGCACGAACCGACGATGCAGCAACCCCCCCCCGACCCGCCCAACCACAACGCACCCGCACCATGGTCGGCCAACCCGGCGGAGCCTACCGTGGGGCCATGACCGACACACACGAACCCCGGGACCCCGAACTCCCCGGCCGGCTCCTCGCCGTAGAACGCGACGCCCTGCTCCCCCTGCTCCGCTCCCTGCCCGACGCGGATTTCACGCGGGCGATCGAGGCGTGCCCGGGATGGACCGTACGGGATGTGGTCGCGCACTGTGCGGCCGTGCTGACACGGGTGGTGGAACGCCGCTTCGAGCCCGGGGTGTTCTCACCCGAGTCGAACGAACGGGACATCGCCGAACGGTCGGAGCGCACGCACGCGCAGGTCGTCGACGAACTGGAGCGCGGGATGACCGAGGCCGGGCCGGTGATCGCGCGGGCCGGCGGGGTGCTGGACATGATCGCGCTGGGCGAGTGGGTGCACGCCGGCGATCTGCGGGAGACGTTCGGCGTGCCGGGTGCCTACGCCGGACCGGGGACCCCGCACGCCCTCACCCTGCTGGCCCGGGTGACCCGCGAGAAGGGGCATCTGCCGGTGCACGCCGACCTGGACGACGTGGACGAGCCGCTGCGGCTGGGCGCGGCCGACGGGGCGCGGAACCCGGCCCGCTTCATCGGGGACAGCGCCACCCTGGTACGGCTGTACGCGGGCAGGTCGCTCGCCGGGACGTCGTACGAACTGGTGGGCGCGGCGGCACCGGAGCTGAACATCTTCGGCTGACCGGGGGCGATCTCGCGGGGCCGGCCCGTGCGGGCGTACCCTTTCGATTGGACTAGACCTGTAGCGGTCCAGGGGAACACCGTCGGAAAGGGGTCCTATGAGCACGCGTGCAGTCCTGGAGGTGATCGCCCTCGGAGTGGAGGACGCGGTCGCCGCGCAGGCGGGAGGCGCGGACCGCCTCGAACTGGTCACCGACATGGCGGCCGACGGGCTGACCCCGTCGGTGGCGACCTTCACCGGGATCCGTGCCGCCGTCGACATCGACCTGCGCGTGATGCTGCGGCTCTCCGACGGGTTCGCGGCCGGCGGCCCGGAGGGCGTGGAGCGGCTGGTGCGGGCGGCGCGGGAGCTGCGCTGGGCGGGGGCCGACCAGTTCGTGCTCGGATTCCTGGACGCCGGCGGCGGACCGGACCTGGGCGCGCTGGAGCGGGTCGTCGCCGCACTGGACGGCTGCCCGTGGACCTTCCACCGCGCGATCGACCGGGCCGCCGACCGTGACGCCCTGCGCAAACAGCTCGCCGATCTGCCCGGCCTGGACGCCTACCTGACCGCGGGATCGGCGGCCGGCGTCGACGACGGTCTGCCCACGCTGCTCGCGGAGGCGCGACGCGGACAGGAGCCGGGCTACGAGCCGACGGTGATGGTCGGCGGCGGCCTGCGCCTCGACCACGTCCCGACACTGCGCTCCGCGGGTCTCACCGCGTTCCACATCGGTGGCGCGGCCCGCCCCACCGGCTGGACGGGCCCCGTGTCCCCCCACGCGGTGACCCAATGGCGCCGGACTCTGGACGAAACCGACAATCCCTGACGCCCCACGGCCCGTGCGGCGGCAACGGAACCGGCACGGCGGACCGGGGCGCGGAGGCGACGTGGCGGGGCCGCCGGTCGCGGGCGCCCGCGGCGTACCGCGGCCCACGCCGGGCGGCGGCAGCGCATGCGGCCGTAGGCATCCGCCTCGGGTGCGCACCATCCACCGGAGCCCGCCGCTCGCAACCCCGCGCGGAGCGACGTATTCGGAGGCGTGCGGTCGCCCCGGCCCGCCGCGGCGGCCACCCGCTCACGCGACCGCCCCCGCCCGCAGGGCGCTCGTGCTTGGCGCCCGCGCAACGTGCCGGGGTCAGGTCAGTTGGGGTGGGAGGGGGGTCGTGTGGGTGATGATCAGGCCAGACACCGCTCGGGTCAGGGCCACGTACAGGCGGCGCAGGCCGGTGCGTTCGTCCGGTTCGGCGTCGACCACGGCCCGCGGCTCGTCCAGGACCACGTAGTCGTACTCCAGACCCTTGGCCAGCGACGCCGGGACCAGGGTGACGCGCGCCTCCCGCGTCGTCTCCTCGCCCGGTGCCAGATAGGTGATCCCGGCCGCCGTGAGCGCATCGGCCAGCACCGGGACCCGCGCGTCGGCCGCGATCAGACCGGTCGAGCCCTCGTTGCGCAGCAACTCCGCACAGGCCGCTACCACGTCCCCGGTGCCGTCGACCGCGCGCAGGTCGAAGAAGCCCGGGTTCTCCCGGACCGACGCGACCGGTGTGAGACCGGGAGCGATGTGCGGCAGCAGCCGGGAGGCGTACGCGATGACGTCCGTCGGCACCCGGAAACCCGCGGTCAGTTCCTCGATCACGCCGTCCGCCTTGCCCAGGTGCGCCAGCGCCTCGTCCCAGCTGCGGGTCGCCCACGGGGTGGTGCCCTGCGCCAGGTCGCCGAGGACGGTCGCGCTGCCGGTCGTGCAGCGCCGGCCCACCGCCCGGTACTGCATCGGGGACAGGTCCTGCGCCTCGTCCAGCACCACATGCCCCAGCGAATGCGTGCGCTGCACCAGATCGGTGGCCTCGTCGATGAGCACGGCGTCCGCGGCCGACCACCTGGCCGACTTCACGCTGCGCACCGGCTTCGACCACAGCAGCGTCTTCTGCTCGTCCTGCGACAGCAGCCCCTCCGCGTGCACCGCGAGGAAGTCCGCGTCCGTCAGCAGCCGCAGCACCAGCTTCGCCGGATCGACCGGCGGCCAGATCGCCTTGACCGCCGCCTTCACCGCGCTGTTGCGGGCCACCGCGTCCTGCACCCGGTCGTCCGGCGCCTCGCCCGCCCGCTCCATCTGCACCAGCACGGCATGCGCGATCCGCTGCGGCAGGGCCTCACGGGCGGCCCCGTACCGGATGTCACGGGCCAGCAACTCCCGGACGATCTCCTCCAGTTCGTACGCCGGAACCCGCCAGCGCCGCGAGCCGCGCACCACCACGACCGGCTCGGTAGGCAGCGTCACCTGTGCGTACAGGGCCCGCTTCAGCACCTCGGCGAGCCGCGCGTCGCCCTTGACGAGCGCGGTCGCCGCCTCGTCCGTGCCGCGCACCTCAACATGCCCGACCAGGTCGTCGACGGTGGCCTGCCGCACCGCCAGCTCGCCGAGCGCGGGCAGCACCTGCTCGATGTAGTGCAGGAAGGACCGGTTCGGCCCGATGACCAGGGTGCCGGTGCGGGCCAGCCGCTCCCGGTGCGCGTACAGCAGATAGGCGACCCGGTGCAGTCCGACAGCGGTCTTCCCGGTGCCGGGGCCGCCCTGGACGCAGACCGTGCCGGCCAGGCCGGAACGCACGATCTCGTCCTGCTCCGGCTGGATCGTGGCGACGATGTCCCGCATCGGGCCCACGCGCGGCCGTTCGATCTCCTGCTGGAGCAGCTTGCTGGTGCGGGCCTCCTCCGCGGGGTCCGACAGATGCTCGTCCTCGTACGCCGTCAGATCGCCGCCGGTGTAGCCGAAGCGGCGGCGCAGCGCGACGTCCATCGGGTCCTTCTTGGACGCCCGGTAGAACGGCTGGGACACCGGCGCACGCCAGTCGATGACCATCGGATCGCCCTCGGCGTCGTGCACATGCCGCCGCCCGATGTAGAACCGCTCGCCCGGCGCGCCCTCGGCCCGCTCCGCGGCCGGCGGGTGCAGATAGTCGAGCCGGCCGAAGAACAGGGGGGTGTCGCTGAGGTCGGCCAGCGCCTTGATGCGGTCGTCGATCTGCCGGGCCAGTACCTCGGCGTTGACCCAGTTCGCGGTGACGTCACTGATGTCGAGGGATTCGACGTCCTCGCGCATGGCGCGCAGCGCGGCACGGGACCCGGCGAGGTGGGAGCGTTCCCGGGCGAGCGGGTCGTCCAGCGGATCGTGGGCGGGCGTGGACAAGGCGGTGCCTCCGGTCGGGGTGCTGCAAGGGCCGGTGCACGGACAGTGCGCGGACGGGCGCGGCTGCGTGCCGGGAAGCCGTCCGGTTTCCGGCCGGACGGCGGCACTCCGGGAGGGAGGCGGGCAAGAGCGGAGATTCTAGTGACGAGCCCCGCACCGACGCCAATGCATTTCCGCCCCCCCCGTTTCGGTCCCCTAGGGGCCCCTAGGGGGCGTCTCCACCTCGTCTAGGGGAGACGGGTCCCTCCGGAGGGGTAGGTGCGGGGGCCGGGATTGGCTCCGCAGACCGATGACGGCCCGGGGCCCGGCGTTCCACCATGGAGACATGAGCGCTGCAACCATCCACCCGGCCCCCTCCGGCCCGGCCGGCGCCACGGCCGTCGTCGGCAACCACCACCACCGTCTGGGCAACGTCCTGCGTGCCGTCAAGGTGTTCGCGGAGGCGGCGTTCGGCGTCGTCATCCTCGGCGAGTACGGCGAGGAAGCGGGCGTTCGCCGTAAGTAACCCCTAGGTTCACCTCCGTGGCACAACGGACGGTGACGCCTTACCTCCTCCTGACCCTGTCCCTCCTCTCCTTCACCGCCCTGTGCGTCCTGCAACGCGCCCCGATGGCCGACGCGCTGGTCTACCGGGCCGAGGGCGAGGCCGTCGTCCACGGCGGCGACCTGTACGGCTTCACCGTCACCGAGTGGCGGCTGCCGGCGACCTATCCGCCGTTCGCGGCGGTCCTGTTCGTGCCGGCGACCTGGATCCCCGTCCCGGCCATGAAGGCGGCCTTCGTCGCGGGCAACGTGCTCCTGCTCGCCCGTCTCGTCGTCCTCTCGGCACGGCTCGCGGGCCGGGCGGCCCGGGCGCCGCAGGTGTGTGCGGCCACCGCCCTGGCCCTGTGGCTCGAACCGGTCTTCCAGACGGTCCTGTTCGGCCAGATCAACCTGGCGCTCGCCTGCCTCGTCCTGGGGGACCTCACCCGCCCGCCGGGCGCCCGCGCCAAGGGCCTCGCCCTGGGGGTGGCGGCCGGCATCAAACTGACCCCGGCCGTCTTCGTCGTCCACCTCCTGCTGACCGGGCGCCGGCGGGAGGCGGCGACGGCCACGGCCGGCTTCGCCGGGACCGTCGCCCTCGGCGCGGTCCTGCTCCCGGCGGCCAGCGCCGATTTCTGGACCGGAGGGCTCTTCGAGACCGGCCGGGTGGGCAAGGTCTGGATCGTCGACAACCAGTCGCTGCCGGGCCTGATCGCGCGGGCGGCGGGCGATGCGGCACCGGGTCCGGCGTGGACGCTCCCGGTCGCCGTCGTGGCCGTCGCGGGCCTGTGGGCTGCGGCCCGGGCGACGCGGGAGCGGCACGGCATCCTGCTCGCGGCGGGCACCGCCCTGCTGGTCTCGCCGATCAGCTGGTCCCACCACTGGGTGTGGTGCGTCCCGCTGCTCGCCGTGCTCCTCGCCGAGGGCCGCATCCGGCTCGCGGCGCTGACGGCGGCCGTGTTCACCGCCCGCACCATGTGGCTGCTGCCGCACGAGGGCGACCTGGACCTGCGGCTCCCGGGGTGGCAGCAGCCGCTCGCGTCCCCGTACCCGCTGCTCGCGCTCGCCCTGCTGGCCGGGGCCGTCGTCCCACGGCGCCGCTCACTCCCCCGAGCACCCGAAGACCTCCGAGCACCCGAGGACCCCCGAACGGGCAGGCAAGCCGTCGGCCGCATCGAGCCTGCCCGGGTCGTCGACCGGACGGGGTCGGCGTGGGAGACAGGTGTGACGAAGGGCGGCTGACGGGGTGCGGGGCGTGGCTCAGGTCTCGGTCAGGATCTCGTCCGCGTCCACGATGCGGTAGGCGTACCCCTGCTCCGCCAGGAACCGCTGGCGGTGTGCGGCGAAGTCCTGGTCGATGGTGTCGCGGGCCACCACGGAGTAGAAGTGGGCCTGGTGTCCGTCGGCCTTGGGGCGCAGCACCCGCCCGAGCCGCTGGGCCTCCTCCTGCCGGGAGCCGAACGTGCCCGACACCTGGATGGCGACCGTCGCCTCCGGCAGGTCGATGGAGAAGTTGGCGACCTTGGACACGACGAGCACGCTGATCTCGCCCTCACGGAACGCGTCGAACAGCTTCTCGCGCTGCGCGTTTGACGTCTCCCCCTTGATCACCGGCGCGTCCAAGTGCTCGCCCAGCTCGTCGAGTTGGTCGATGTACTGGCCGATGACGAGGATCTGCTGCCCGGCGAACCGGCGCACCAGGGCCTCGGTGACCCGGCGCTTGGTGTCGGTCGTCGCGCAGAAGCGGTACTTCTCCTCCGTCTCCGCGGTCGCGTACGCGAGCCGTTCGGCGTCGGTCAGGTTCACCCGGACCTCGACGCAGTCGGCGGGCGCGATATAGCCCTGCGCCTCGATCTCCTTCCACGGCGCGTCGAACCGCTTGGGCCCGATGAGCGAGAACACGTCCGACTCGCGGCCGTCCTCGCGCACCAGCGTCGCGGTCAGCCCGAGCCGGCGGCGCGCCTGCAGATCGGCGGTGAACTTGAAGACGGGAGCCGGCAGCAGATGCACCTCGTCGTAGACGATGAGCCCCCAGTCACGGGAGTCGAACAACTCCAGATGCGGGTAGATCCCCTTCCGCTTCGTCGTCAGCACCTGGTACGTGGCGATGGTGACCGGCCGGATCTCCTTCTTCGTACCGCTGTACTCCCCGATCTCGTCCTCGGTCAGCGAGGTCCGCCGCACCAGCTCGTGCTTCCACTGCCGGGCCGAGACCGTGTTGGTGACGAGGATCAGGGTGGTCGACTTGGCCTGCGCCATCGATCCGGCGCCGACCAGCGTCTTGCCCGCGCCGCAGGGCAGCACCACGACCCCGCTTCCGCCGTGCCAGAAGTTCTCCACGGCCTGCTTCTGGTAGGCCCGCAGCGCCCAGCCGTCCTCGCGCAGCTCGATGGGGTGCGCCTCCCCGTCCACGTATCCGGCGAGGTCTTCGGCCGGCCAGCCCAGCTTCAGCAGCACCTGCTTGATCTGGCCGCGTTCGGAGGGGTGCACGGCGACGGTGTCGGGGTCGATCCGGGCCCCGACGAGCGGCGCGATCCGCTTGGACCTGAGCACTTCTTCCAGGACCGGCCGGTCGCTGCTGGTGAGCACGAGGCCGTGCGCCGGGTGCTTGCTCAGGGTGAGCCGCCCATAGCGGTCCATGGTCTCGGTGATGTCCACGAGCAGCGCATGCGGCACGGGGTAGCGGCTGTACTGCACGAGCGCGTCGACGACCTGCTCCGCGTCATGCCCGGCCGCCCGCGCGTTCCACAGGCCGAGCGGCGTCACCCGGTAGGTGTGGATGTGCTCAGGCGCCCGCTCCAGTTCGGCGAACGGCGCGATGGCCCGACGGCAGTCATCGGCCCGCTCGTGGTCGACCTCCAGGAGCAGGGTCTTGTCGGACTGGACGATCAGCGGACCATTCACGCGCGGCACCCTTTCCCTATGGCCACAGTCTCGGCCAAACGTCCAGTGTGCCCTACCGGCAGGTGATCACGGCGGGGCTCCGGTCAGTCGGCGGCCAGTTCCGCGACGCCCGTGACGCGGTGCAGGGGGTAGGTGCGTACCTCGTCGGCCGTGTGGTCGTACGCCGTCACGAAGCCGCCCTCGACCCGGATGGGCGCGATGACGCGCTGGCTCGCGGCGCCCTCGGCGTTCACGTACCCGATCCACAGCGCTTCGCCCGTCAGGACGGCCGCCTGCATGGTGGCCAGGGTCTCGGCGGAGCTGGTGCGCGGCAGGTCGCCGCCCGCCGTCGCCGCGCCCGTGGGCCTGCGCGGGGTGGTGGCCGCCAGGTCGCCTGCGCGGATCGCGCGGATCGCGGCGGTCAGCAGGGTCGCGTCGGGGACGGGCGGGCCGTCCGGGACCGGCTCGGGCGCGGTGCGATGCGGGGTGCGGTGGGCGTGGGCGCGGGCGATCAGCACATCGCCCTCGGCCGACTCGGCGGCGGGCGCGTACCCCATCGCGCGCAGGCCCTCGAGCAGCGTCGCCGGGTCGGCCTGCGCCGCCAGCACGGTCGGCGCCAGCCTGCGCAGCCGCAGGGCGGCCGACCGCCGGTCGGCGAGGATTTCGTTCAGCAGCGCGTCGTCGTCGCAGCGTACGTACGCGGAGGCCGCGCCCACCCGTAGCCGGCCGTGCTTGCGGGCGACGTCGTCGACCAGGTACGTCAGCGGTTGCGGGACCGGGGTGCGGGAGTGCGCGGCGAGGAAGGCGTGCAGGTCGGCGGCGGTCCGGCCGGCGTCCAGGGCGCGGCGTACGGAGGCGGGCGTGAAGCGGTAGACCGTCGCGCCGCCCTTCGACTCCACGTCCGCGAGCACGCCCAGCGTGTCGGCCAGCGGTCGCTCCAGCGGCCCCGGCGCCACCGCCGTCAGGTCCGCCTGGAGCAGGACGTGGTCCAGCGGCTCGGGCAGCAGCGGCGCGAGCAGCCCGGCGGCCACGGCGCCGGCCGCCGCACGCTCGGCCGGGGCAAGGGGCTCGCTGGGCACGGGCGGGCGCCGGCGGTGGTGCGCGGGCAGTTTGTCCCCGGGCCCGTCCGCCGGGCCACCGGCACCCCGGCCACTGTCCGCCGGGCCACCGGCACCCCGGCCACGGTCCGTCGGGCCACCTTCCGCCTGGCCACTCGCGCCCGGGCCGCCATCGGGCCGGCGACGGCCGCTCGGCGCGGGCGCCGCGGTGGCCGCGCGCGCGGCCCCGGATGCGCCGATCAGCGCGCGGCCGTGGGCGGACAGGGCGCCGCGGCCGGTGACGCCCAGCAGCTCCGCCTCCGCCGGCGTCCAGCGCGCGATCCGGGAACGCAGATCCTCCTCGCCGCCCCGTGGCCGGCCGCCCTCGCGCTCCGGGGCGCCCACCGGGCCGCCCACCGGGCCGCGCAGCGGACGCTCCCAGCGCAGCCGGGCCAGCACCGAGTCGAGGTCCGGCGCGGTGCCCTCCGGCAGCGCGGCCAGCAGCCCCAGCACGCGGCGCCGCACCTCGGGCGCCACGGAGCGGTCGAGACCCGGCCCCAACGCCGCCAACGTACGGTCCTTGGTGTCCCGCCCGCCGACCAGACCCGGCGTCCGGGTCGCCGTCAGCCACGCCTCGGCGAGCCGCGCCCAGCGCTCGGCCGGGGGCAGCTCCAGCCACTCGTCGTAGGCCGGGGTCGCCGCGTACCGCTCGTCGGCCTCGCCGTCGGAGGCCAGCAGGCCCGCCGCGTAGGCCAGTTCGACCCAGAACGCGGCGACCGGTTCGGACACGTCGAGGGCGACAGCCGTCCGCTTCAGGTCGCGGACGCTGAGCCCGCCGGCCCGCAGCACCGTCGGACCGCCCTCGTCCCAGTCCTTCAGCAGGTCCTCCACGGTCGCCAGCGCGGTGTACGCCTGCCCGGCCGCCGTCGCGTCCACGACCTGCGCGGGATGCGTCGCGGCCGGCTCCACCGGCGGCGGTACGGCCTCGGGCGCGCGGTGGGCGCGGCCCGCGCGCAGATGCAGCGCGACCTCGCGGGGCAGCACGACGGTGCCGGGCGCCGTCGGCAGCAGCAGACCGCGGTCGAGCAGCCAGCGCAGATGGGCGGCCGGCTCGGGGGTGACCTGGCCGTACGGCGGCCCCCAGACGAGCCGGGCCAGCACCTCGCGGGACTCCGCCGGGGCGCCGGACAGCAGCGCGGCCGTCCGGGCGCGGTCGGTGAACAGGGCGCTGAGCGCGGCCACGGCGGAGACCGAGTCATGGGTCGACGGCAGGCCCGCGGCCGTCACGATCTCCTGGATCCGGCCCGGCGACATGCCCGCGGTGGCTTCCCGCACGGTCGGGCCGAGGCCGGTCGGGGACGGGTGCTGCGGGGTCGGGGCCAGCACCTCACGGGCCGTGCGGACCAGGCGCAGCCGGTCGTCACCGCCCCACACCAGGGCCTGTTCGCGCAGGGTGGCGAGGGCGTCGGGCAGGGCGGCGGCGACGGCCCGGTCGCCGGCGTCCCCCGCCATCAGGCCCAGCAACTCGTCGTAGGACGCCGGGTCCGCCGCCACGGCCAGGGCCTGGGCCGTCTGCAGCACGAACAGGTCGAGGCGCTCCAGGGCGCGCAGCACCGAGGCCCGGGTGCCGGCCCGGGTGGCAAGCTGGGTGAGGTCGCCGGGCACGGGGGTGACGAGGTCGGGCCGGCTGCGCAGCAGCGCGGCCAGGGAGGCGTCGTCCCTGGCGCGGAGCGCCTCCGCGAGGGAACGCGGCGGTGTTGCCGGGTTGCTCATCCGACCCACGGTAGCGGGTACGGGGTCGACGCCGGGAGCGCATGCCCCCGGGCGACGGCATCCGCCGCAGCCCTGCGCACCGCCGCCGCCCGACGACGCGCTGCCCGCGGGCGTGCGCGCCGACGTGCGGGGCGGCCTGCGCTACCGTCGTCCCGACGGGGTATCCAACGCACCGGCCCCGGAGGGGACTTCGTGGGTATCGAGAGCGACCGGGTCGTCTACGAGTATCTGAGCCGCGTCGGCGACATCGCGCAGCAGCGCCAGTTGCCGTCGGCCGACCGCATGCGCCTGGTGTCCGAGCTGCGCAACGAGATCGACCGGCACCGGGCCAGGACCACCGTGGACAGTCCCGCCGCCGTGCGCCGCATCCTCGCCCGGCTGGGCACACCGGACGAGGTCGTGGCGGCGGCGGGCGGGGGCGGCGGGGCGCCGCAGTCGCCGCCCGCCGCCGTGCCGGTGCAGCCCGCGCCGCGCGATCCCGAGCCGAAGGGGTTGCCGGGTCCCAAGGGACTGCTGGGGCAGTGGGGCCCGGGGGAGAAGGGCACCGGGGGCAACGACAAGGGGCCGCGGGCGAGAGGGAAGGGGCTGCGTCGGGTCGTGCCCAGGCCGCGTCCCGCGGAGCCGGCGGCCCCCGCCCCTTCGGACGCCCCCTCACCGCCGCACCTCGCCGGGGAGGACGAACTCGGCGACAGCGCCCTGCAGCCCGACTGGTGGCGGGTGGACGACAGCCCGTTCGGGGTCGGGGACAGCGTGCCCGGGTTCGTCGGGGGAGTGGAGATCCCCGAACTCCTCAAGCCGCCGCCGAAGGAACCGGAGGCCGAGCCGAAGGAGGCCACGAAGGCCGAGACGGCGCCCGCGGCGGCGCCCGAAGCCGCCGCGGGCGAGACGGCCGACCCGCCTCAGCGCCGCCGGTTGCCGCTGCCCCGCCCCGCCGCGGGCTGGACCAACCCGCTGCTGCTGCTCGCCGCCGCGGCCCTGGTCGCCGGGGCGGTGCTCGGCAACTGGTTCGCGCTGATCGTCGGCTGGCTCATCGCCTACGGCTCCCGCCGCCTCACCGCGGCGGAGAGCAAGTGGGCCGTCATGGGCCTGCCCGGCCTGGCCCTCACGGGCGGCCTGGTCTGGCTGTGGGGCAGGAACGAGGGCCGCTGGGGCGACCCCATCGCCCAGGGCCACATGCGAGACGCCCTGGCCGAGACCTGGCCCTGGACGGTACGGGCCGCGGCCCTCACCTCAGCCGCCTACCTCCTCTGGCGCTCCCAACGCCGCCGCTGACCGCATCCGCGGCATCGGCCAGACCGTCCAGCGCCGTCGGCCGACCTGGCTGGATGGGCTCCGCCGGGTCGGCCGCGTTGCAGGGCTGCCGACGGGCAGGCGTCCGCCGGGTTGCCTCCGACCGCCGAACACACCCATCCGACCCACGCCACCCCCGCCGACAGCCCCGTGCACCTCGCCCCACGCCTCGCGTCCCCTGCCCGAAGGCTTGGGCGTAGGGGCGCAGGGGGTCGGCCGGGGGCTTCTGATCGGCTGCCCGCCCGGGGCGGGCGGTGGCGGCCGCGGTGGCCCGTTTCACCGGGGCGGCCCTCGTACCGGTGGTGCCCTGCCCTCGCTATGGCGTGGCGCCGGTTTCGGAGGGGCGGGTCGGTCGGGGGCCGGAGGCGATCGGCACAATGGCGGGCATGAGTTCTCGCGTGCTGACCGTCGGGTTCGACCTCGACATGACCCTGATCGACTCCCGGCCCGGCATCCACGCCTGTTACACGGCGCTGGCGGAGCGTACGGGAACCCACATCGACGCCGATCTGGCCATCACCCGGCTCGGGCCTCCGCTCGCCGACGAGTTGATCAACTGGTTCCCGGCCGAGCAGGTCGCCCCGATGGCGGACCTGTACCGCGAGATGTACCCGGCGATCGCCATCGCCGCGACCCCCGCGATGCCCGGCGCCCGCGAGGCGATCGAGGCGGTGCGCGCATCGGGCGGCCGGGCGATCGTGGTCACCGCGAAGTACGAGCCGAACGCCAAGCTGCACCTCAGCCACCTCGGCATGGAGCCCGACGCGGTCGTCGGCGACCTGTGGGCGGAGCGCAAGGCGGAGGCGCTGCGCGAGCACGGCGCGAGCGTCTACGTCGGCGACCACGTCGGAGACGTACGCGGTGCCCGTACCGCCGGCGCCCTCTCCGTGGCCGTGGCCACCGGCCCGTGCGACGCGGAGGAACTGCGCACCGCGGGCGCGGACGTCGTCCTCGACGACCTGTCCGCCTTCCCGCGCTGGCTGGCCGGCTACCGCGAGGCGCCCCGCGCCTGACGCCGCCCGGCCGCGATCGACCGCAGGACCCCCGCGCCGGCCACGAGGAATCCGACCCCCATGAGCATGCTCAGGCCGAACATGTACGTCGGAAAGGGCTTGGCGCCCAGGAACAGCGGGGCCACGGTGACGAGAGTGGCCACGGCACCGAGGAAGAAGACGACGGCACCGGCGCGGATCAGCCCGTCACCGGGCGCGGCGGAATTCGCTTGGGTTGTTTCACGCACCGCACCAGGGTAGTTCCCGGCCCGAAGGAACGGCCGGGCGGTGTCCCGCCCCGACGGTGCGAAGGTTCCCGGGCGCAGGTATTGCATGGGTTGAACGGCCGAAAAGCATGAGTATTTCCAGAAAGGCGGCTCTCGGGGCTGACGGGAGAGGGAAAAGCCGCCCGACGAGTTGACGTGACGCAGGAGTATGCCGTCACCCGATCGGCGGCCACTTCACTGCCCTCCGCTCGAAGACCGCCCTATCCGGAAGCTTGGCCGCCGCATCGGGTGGTCATCACACTTCCCTCACCTCGCTGAGCCGCTATCCCGCCACTCGTGGCGCACGGGAGCCCCGTGCCGTTTTAAGGCATGTTCCGCTGGAGAGACCCCCGGTAAGGTGTCATGACGGCAGTTCAACCGGCGTCTGGGGCGTCCGGGACCGATCGAGGGAGCGTGTGCTTTGCCGACTGGCAAGGTCAAGTGGTTCAACAGTGAGAAGGGCTTCGGCTTTCTCTCCCGTGACGACGGCGGTGACGTCTTCGTCCATTCCTCGGTTCTCCCCGCCGGAGTCGATGTGCTCAAGCCGGGACAGCGCGTGGAGTTCGGGGTGGTCGCCGGCCAGCGGGGCGACCAGGCCCTGTCCGTCGTCGTCCTCGACCCGACCCCGTCGGTCGCGGCGGCCCAGCGCAAGAAGCCGGACGAGCTGGCCTCCATCGTGCAGGACCTGACGACGCTCCTGGAGAACATCACCCCGATGCTGGAGAAGGGCCGTTACCCCGACAAGACCTCCGGCAAGAAGATCGCCGGCCTGCTGCGCGCGGTCGCCGACCAACTGGACGTGTAGCCCGAGGCCCGCGGAGCATCCCGCCCGCGGTCAGGGGAAGTCGAGCGCGGTCGGGCGGAGGGCCGGCACCAGCCCTTCGGCCGCCGCGCGGGTGAGCAGGCCCCGGATCGCCGCGTACCCGTCCTCGCCGAGGTCCGACGTGAACTCGTTGACGTACAGCCCGATGTGCTGGTCGGCGACGGCCGGGTCCATCTCCTGGGCGTGTTCCATGACGTAGGGCCGCGATGCCTCGGGGTCGTCCCAGGCGGCGTGCACGGACGCGTGGATCGACTCGGCGAGCAGCCGCAGCCTGTCCGCGCCCAGCGACCGTTTGGCGACGATCGCGCCGAGCGGGATCGGCAGCCCGGTCGTGGCCTCCCAGTGCTCGCCCATGTCGGCGAGCTTGTGCAGCCCGTAGTTCTGGTAGGTGAACCGCGCCTCGTGGATCACCAGGCCCGCGTCGATCTTCCCGTCCCGCACGGCCGGCATGATCTCGTGGAACGGCATGACGACGATCTCGCCGACGCCCCCCGGCAGGGTGTCCGCGGCCCACAGCCGGAACAGCAGGTAGGCGGTCGACCGCTCGCTCGGCACGGCCACCGTCCGGCCGGTGAGGTCCGCGTCCGGCTCCCGGGTGAGCACGAGCGGCCCGCAGCCCCGGCCCAGCGCACCGCCGCAGGGCAGCAGCGCGTACTCGTCGAGGACGTACGGCAGCACCGCGTACGACACCTTCAGCACGTCGAACTCACCGCGTTCGGCTATGCCGTTGGTGATGTCGATGTCCGCGAAGGTGATGTCGAGCGCGGGCGCGCCGGGGATCCGGCCGTGGGCGAGGGCGTCGAAGACGAAGGTGTCGTTCGGGCAGGGGGAGTAGGCGATCTGCAGCGGTCGGCTCTCAGGGCTCATACGGGTTCCAACTCTCCAGTGCGGGCGCGAACTTCCCGAAGCCCTCGGTGAGGGCCGCGAGGGCGTCGCCGATGCGCCAGGCGGCGCGGTCGCGCGGGCCGACGGGGTTGGACACCGCGCGTACTTCGAGGACGGGCACCCGGTGCGCGGCGGCCGCTTCGGCCACCCCGAAGCCCTCCATGGCCTCCGCGAGCGCCCGGGGGTGGCGGGCGCGCAGCGCGTCGGCGCGGGCCGCGGTCCCGGTCACGGTCGAGACGGTGAGCACGGTCCCGGCGCGTGCCCCGGTCACCGCGGTCACCTCCCGTACGAGTGTTTCCGGCGGACGGTGGCTGACGGTGCCGAAGCCGAGCCCGGTGACCGGCACGAAGCCGTCGGCGGTCTCGGCGCCCAGGTCGGCCGCGGTGATCTCGTCGGCGACGACGAGCGAGCCGACGGGCGCCGCGGGCCCGAAGCCGCCGGCGATCCCAGCGCTGACCACGAGCGCGTACGGGGAGCCCTGCAGGGCCGCGGCGGTCAGGGCGCCGGCGGTGCAGGCGGCGGCGAGGGCGGGGCCGACACCGGCGGCGAGCAGGTCGTAGGTGTGCGCGCCGGTGATCCGGTGGAGCGTGCCGCCCGGCAGGCGCACCTCGCGTGCCGGGCCGGCGAACGCCTGTGCCACCGCGTCCCGCTCGGCGGGGACCGCGGTGGCGACGAGGAAACGCTTGCCGGACGTGGTCAGGAGGCCTTCTTCAGCTTGAAGGACCACAGTCCCTTGACGGTCTTGTCGCCTTCCTTGACCGACACCAGGGTCGAGTTGCCCTGCGCGCCGTACTGCGCGTTGAAGAAGACGCTGCCGGGGATGGTGCGGTACGTCTTGGTGCTGGACTCGGTGAGCGGCTGACCGTTCATCAGGATCGTCCAGCCGCTGTCGGCGATCTTCGGGTCGACACCGAAGCGGACGGTCTCTTCCGGGTCCACCGTGATGGACTTGATTCCGGTGTCCTTGAGGCAGTTTCCGAGGGCGGCCGTGTCCAGGGCCTTGCCGTCGTTGTAGCAGGTCGCTTCCGAGTTGACCGAGCTGGTGCCGACGGTGACCGTTGCGATCGGAGTCGGCTTTTCGCAGGCCGTGAGGACGAGCAGTCCGGCGGAAACGGCGCCGGCGGCGGCGACGGCGCGGCGGCGTCGCGGAGCGGATTGCATGGTCATGGCCGAAGGCTATCGGGCACCCCTGGGGCGCCCCCCACCTGGGGGGCGGCGTGCCCGGTTCGTTACGCCACTCGCGGCCGGGCCGCCCCGCCGTGCCGGGCCGAGGCGAGCAGCCCGCGCACGGTCGTCAGCCAGCCGACGGCCACGAGGACCGCGGCCACGGCCAGGCCCAGGGTGCCGTTGAGCGGCATCACGATGCCGACGGCGCCGCCGAACACCCACGCCATCTGCAGCAGCGTCTCCGACCGCGCGAACGCCGACGTGCGGACCGGCTCCGGCACGTCCCGCTGGATCAGCGCGTCCAGGGACAGCTTGGCCAGCGCCTGCGCGAACCCGGCGACCGCGGCCAGGCACGCCACCAGGAACGCGCCGAAGAACACCGCGGCGACGACCGCCGTGCCCAGCGCCACCGCGACCACGGTCACGATGATGATCTCCGGTGCCCGGGACCGCAGCCAGGCCCCGACCGCCGTGCCGAGCGCGTTGCCCGCGCCGGCCGCGACGCCCACTATCCCCAGCGAGACCGCCGCGCTCTCGCCGGTCAGCGGATGCTCGCGCAGCAGGAAGGCGAGGAAGAAGATCAGGAAGCCGGACAGGCAGCGCAGCGCGGCGTTCGCGCCCAGCGCGTGGGTGACGGCCGGGCCGACCGTGCGCAGCCCCGGGCGCCTGGCGCCGGTGCGGCGCGGGCCACGCAGATGCTCCGCGTCCGCGGCGAGCAGCGCGACGTCCTCGCCCTTGGCGGAGTCGACCTTCCGCGGCAGCGAGAACGACAGGAACGTACCCGCCGCGAAGATCACAAAGGCGCCGTACAGCGGCCAGGGGTCGCCGACGGCGTGCAGGCCCGCCCCGATCGGAGCGGCCACCCCGGTGGCCAGCAACCCGGCGAGGGTCACCCGGGAGTTCGCCTTCACCAGCGAGAAACGGGGCGGCAGCAGCCGGGGCACGACCGCGCTGCGCACCACGCCGTACGCCTTCGACGCCACGAGCACCCCGAGCGCGGCCGGATACAGCTCCAGGCTGCCGCTCGCGACCGCCCCGGAGATGATCAGCGCCAGCAGGGCACGGGCCAGCATCGCGGCGGCCATCGCGGCGCGCCGGCCGTGCGGCAGCCGGTCGAGGAGCGGGCCGATCACCGGCGCGAGGACCGTGAACGGGGCCATGGTGATCGCGAGATAGAGCGCGACCCGGCCGCGGGCCTCGTCCGTCGGCACCGAGAAGAACACGGTGGAGGCGAGCGCCACGGTGATCATCACATCGCCGGCGCCGTTGACGGCGTGCAGTTCGATCAGCTTGCCGAGCCCGGACTCGCCGGCGCCGTGTGCGTGCGTGGCCCTCCTGATGCCGCGGGCCGCTCCGGCGAACGGGAGGTGCAGGGCACGGCCGACCGCGCGGACGGCACCGCCCATACGGCCCGCACCGCCACCTCGACTGCTCCCCTTCACGCCGCCGACGCGGGCGGTGCCCTGGGGCGACCTCGCGGCTGCCACGACGTTCATAGTGCCCTGAGAATCCTTTTCCTAGAGCACTTGTCGCCGAGCGAGTCGGCGGGACCACAACCGTGGAGTGAGTGAAGGACCGGCCGAAGAGCGAGGGACGTCGCTGGTGAGACGGGTGGCGGGGCCCGGCCCTGGTGCGGGTCCGGAGCGCGGGAACCGGCGGCGGCGCGACCGGACGGCCGGTGGCGCCACGGCCCGCCGAGGACCCGGAGGCGGACCGGAAACGGCGTCGGGCGGCAGTGAAGCGGCCGTCGGTGTAGGCCGAACGCACACGAACAGGTAGCGTGCGTATCTCAGCCATCCCGCAGAATGGATGGCAGAGGTGCGCCCGAGCGCGATCGGACGCGGACGTCGATGCGGCCCACAGGTCCGCTCCGTCCGCCCCACCGCCTTCAGGCAGGCGCACCCGCGAGACGGCGTAGGAGAGAAGCGATACCTGTGAGCGCAGCGACAACGCGAAGCCGCACCCCCGACCGCCTGTGCGCCGAGGCCGTCGACCTCGCCCGCGCCGCAGCCGAGGAGGCGGCCGCGCCCGGCGTGGTCGGCGAGCACACCGGGCTGGTGTCCGAGGGCGACCGCGTTGTCACGCACTTCTTCGAGTGCAAGGAACTGGGCTACCGGGGCTGGCGCTGGGCGGTGACGGTGGCCCGTGCCTCGCGCGCCAAGGTGGTCACCCTCGACGAGGCGGTCCTGCTGCCCGGCCCCGACGCGCTGCTCGCGCCGGAGTGGGTGCCGTGGAGCGAGCGGCTGCGGCCCGGCGACCTGGGCCCCGGCGACCTGCTGCCCACCGAGTCCGAGGACCTGCGGCTGGAGCCCGGCTACTCCGGCGAGGACGAGCCGCCGGTGCACTCCGCGGTCTCCGAGGAGATGGCGGAACTGGCCGAGGCGGAGGACGCGGAGGTCACCGCGGGCGCCCCCGCGACGCTCCCGGCGGCGCCGGCCCGCGGGTCGATCGCTGCGGTGGCGGAAGAACTCGGCATGCGCCGCGCCCGGGTCCTGTCCCGTTACGGCCTGCACCTGGCCGCCGACCGCTGGGAGGAGGCGTTCGGCCCCCGCACGCCGATGGCGCAGGCGGCGCCCGCGCCCTGCGTCAGCTGCGGCTTCCTGCTGCCCCTCGGCGGCTCACTCGGGCAGGCGTTCGGCGTCTGCGCCAACGAGTTCGCCCCGGCGGACGGCCGCGTGGTCTCCCTCTCGTACGGCTGCGGCGGCCACTCCGAAGCGGCCGTCATGCCCAAGCCGCCCCAGCCGGCGGCGCCGGTCATCGACGAGACCCGGGTGGACCCCTTCCCGCTGCGCCCGGCGCCGGACTCCGGCTCGGTACCGACGATCACCGACGAGTCGACGGCGGAACTCGGCCACTCGTAGCCTCGGGCTCCGTTCGCGGTGATCCGCTTGCCTGTGCCGTCGGTCGTCTGCGGCGCCGTTGTAGCTGGTCGCGCAGTTCCCCGCGCCCCTTTGGGGCCGGGCTGCAACCGGCTCGCCTGGGCTGTCGGGTCGCTCGGGGTGTAATCCGCTCGCCTGTGCCGTCGGTCGTCCGCGGCGCCGTTGTGGCTGGTCGCGCAGTTCCCCGCGCCCCTTTGGGGCGCTTGGGACACCGCTGCGTACCGGGGGCGCCGCGGGGGCCGCTTCCGGCGTCTGCTTGGGGGTCGCGCGCGGGTGTGCGGGGCTACCTTGGCAGCACACCGTGGTACGGGTTCGCCGTTCGCCCGGCCGGACCCGGCACCCCGGTGCCGCAGGAGCGGTACCTTCGTCGTCACCGCCCCGACGAGGAGAGTGAACGTGAGCAAGTTCGTGCGGCCCGCGGCCGAGGGTGCCGACCCCTTCGGCACGGCCCGTCTGCGCCGCGGTGTCCTCGACGCCTGGGCCACCAGCCCCGCCCGCTTCCGCGAGGACGCCAACGCGGAGGAGGACCTGGTCCTCGGCGGCTACCGCGACCGGCTCGTGATCGAGCTGGCGCAGAACGCCGCCGACGCCGCGGCCCGCGCCCACGTGCCCGGCCGGTTCCGTCTCACCCTCCGCGACGGCGTCCTGTTCGCCGCCAACACCGGCGCCCCCCTGGACGCGGCCGGAGTCGAATCGCTCGCCACCCTCCGCGCCTCCGCCAAACGCGACGCCGACGCCGCCACTGCCGAGGACACCGGCGCCACCGGCGCGGAACACGGCACCGTAGGCCGGTTCGGTGTCGGCTTCTCCGCCGTGCTCGCCGTCACCGACGAACCCGCCGTCGTCGGCCGGCACGGCGGCGTCCGCTGGTCGCTCGCCGAGGCCCGCCAACTCGCCGCCGACACCGCCGGGCGCAGCCCCGGCCTCGGCGACGAGATCCGGCGCCGCGACGGACACGTACCGCTGCTGCGGCTGCCGTTCACCGCCGAGGGCACCGCCCCGGACCCGTACGACACGGTCGTCATCCTGCCGCTGCGCGACGCGGCCGCGGCCGACCTCGCCGAACGCCTCCTGCACGCCGTGGACGACGCCCTGCTGCTCGCCCTGCCCGGCCTGGCCGAGGTCGTCGTCGAGATCAACGGCGACGCCCCGCGCACCCTGCGCCGCAGCACGGACGGCACCGGCACGGTCGTGGCGGACTCGCGCGACGGCACCACCCGCTGGCGTACCGTCGCCGCGCACGGCCCGCTCACCCCCGATCTGCTCGCCGACCGCCCGGTCGAGGAACGCCTGCGCCCGCACTGGTCGGTGACCTGGGCCGTGCCGGTCGGCCCCGACGGCGCCCCGGCCCGCCCCCGCACCGCGCCCGTCATGCACGCCCCCACCCCCAGCGACGAGCCCCTGGGCGTCCCCGCGCTGCTGATCGCCTCCTTCCCGTTGGACACCACCCGCCGGCACGCCGCGCCGGGCCCGCTGACCGACTTCCTGGTGCAGCGGGCGGCGGACGCGTACACCGAACTCCTCGCCGGCTGGCGGCCGGTGACCGAGGGCATCATCGACCTGGTGCCCGGGCCGCTCGGCAAGGGCGAACTCGACGGTGCGCTGCGCCAGGCCATCCTGGAGCGCCTGCCGCGGACCGCGTTCCTGCCGTCGGCCGCCGAGGCCAAGGAGGACGACGCCGAGGACCTGCCCGAGACGCTGCGCCCCCGGGACGCCGAGATCGTCGAGGGCGCGGGCGCCGACACCGTGCACGTGCTCGCCGAGGTGCTGCCCACGCTGCTGCCCGGCGGCCTCGAACGCCGCGTGGAGCTGCGCACGCTGGGCGTCGCCCGGCTGCCGCTCGCCGACGCGATCGACCGGCTGGCCGGGTTGGAGAAGGAGCCCGGCTGGTGGCGGCGGCTGTACGACAGCCTGGCCGGGGTGGACCCGGACCGGCTGTCCGGACTGCCCGTCCCGCTCGCCGGGGACACCGGCCAGGGCCCGGGAGCGGTGCGTACCACCATCGGCCCCCGGCAGGTGCTGCTGCCCACCCCGGACGCCGCCCGCATCGATCCGGGAACGCTCGCCCGGCTCGGCCTGAAGGTCGCGCACCCCGACGCCGCGCATCCGATCCTGGAGAAGCTGGGCGCGCTGCCCGCGACCCCGCGTGCCGTGCTGACCACGCCCCAGGTGCGCGCCGCGGTCGCCGCCTCCCTGGACGAGGGGGGCGCGGTCGGCTGGGAGGAGGACGCCCCGGACGCGGAGGAACTGGCGGACACCGTCCTCGCCCTGGTCCGGGACGCGGGCCTGGAACCGGGCGACGAGCCCTGGCTGGGCGCCCTGGCGCTGCCCGACGAGGACGGTGAACTCGCCCCCGCCGGTGAACTGGTGCTGCCCGGCAGCCCGTTCGCCCGGGTCATCCGCGAGGGAGAACTGGCCGCCGTGGACGCCGAACTGGCGCAGCGGTGGGGCGAACAGCCGTTGGCCGCCTGCGGGGTGCTGGCCGACTTCGCGCTGGTGCGGGCCACCGACGTGGTGCTCGACCCGGACGAACTGGAGCCCCGCGAAGGGGACTTCGCCGAACCGGACGACGCGGGACTGCTGGACGCCGTGGATGTGTGGTGCGAGGACGTCCTCGACCGGTTCCCGGACACCCCGGTGCCCCCGGTCGCCACCGAACTGGTCGCCGTGCGCGACCTCGACCTCGTCGACGACGACCACTGGCCCGAGGCGCTCGCCCTGCTCGCCCGCCCGCCGCTGCGCGACGCGCTCACCCAGCCGGTACGCATCCTGCTGCCGGACGGCACCCACGAGGTGGTACGGCCGTACACGGCGTGGTGGCTGCGCGGGCACCCGGTGCTGGACGGCCGACGGCCCGCCGGGCTGCTCGCGGCGGGCGGCGACCCGCTGCTGCGCGGGCTGTACGACGAGGCCGACGCGACCGGTTTCGCCGACGAGCAGGTGCTGCGGGCCCTCGGCGTGCGCACGTCGGTCGCCGCGCTGCTCGACGAACCGGGCGGCGCCGCCGAGCTGTTGGACCGGCTCGCCGACCCGGACCGGGCCGTCACCCCCGCCCAACTGCACGGACTGTACGGTGCGCTGGCCGAGCTGGAACCGGAGCAGGTGACCCTGCCGGACGAGCTGCGGGCCGTCGTGGACGGTCGGGTCGAGGTGGTCGACGCGGCCGACGCCGTCGTCGTCGACTCGCCCGACCTGCTGCCCTTCACCGCGGATGTCCCGCTGCTCCCGGTGCGGCCCGCCCGGGCCGCGGAGCTGGCGGAACTCTTCCAGGTACGGCGGCTGAGCGAGTCCGTCACCGGGCAGGTGGACTCGGCCGGAACCGAGCACGAGGTGCCGGACGCGGTACGGGTGCTGCTCGGTCCGCGCACCCCCGGCAGCTATGTCGAGCACGAGGAACTGGTGGTCGACGGCGTCGACATCGACTGGCGGCTGACGGCCGACGGTGTGCTGCACGCCGCGACCCTGGAGGGCGTCGCCGCCGGACTCGCCTGGGCGGCCGGCCAGTGGCCGCGCCGCTTCGAGGTAGCGGCCCTCCTGGAGGACCCGTCCCGCACAGAAGAACTATCCCGAAACCGCTGGTTCGACTGACCCCACCCCCACCCCGTCCCAGGCGCCCCGGATCACATCTGGCACCTGGCCCGTGCCCGCTGTCCGGGCCGTACCCGACGCCCGGGCGGCACCCTGTGGTGACGTTCCGCGGGGCGCCTAGGTGTGGCGGGCTCGGTAGGACGCTCACAGATTCTTCAAATTCCGTACAACCATCGCCCTCCGTCGTGGATCTGATCAGCTGAGTCAACAGACTCCACGATCACTTGGGCCCCGCGGTGACGAGCCGCGCGCGACGACCGCCGGCGGGGTCCCTCTCTCCATGCAGGGGAACGCATGCGCATTCGTGCCACCGTGGCCGCCGTCACCGGCGCCCTGGCCCTGTCCGCCCTCGCCGTTCCGGCGGCGCACGCCGCCGGCGGCTCCTCGTACGACCGCGACGACGTCGTGAAGGCCGCGCAGGCCGCCCACCGGGCCGCCGCCGGCAAGTCCGCGTTCAGCACCGCGGGCGCCCAGGACACCGGCGTGCCCTACGCGCTGGACCTCTCCTTCTCCAACGTGAAGATCAACAACGGCAAGCCGATCGTCGTCGGGACCACCAACAAGGTCCGCGTCCCGGTCAGCTACACCGTCACGCACGCCGCCGACATCGACCTCCAGGCGCCCGACTTCGCGCTGGACGTGGAGATCTACCGCGGCTCCTACACCGACCCGAAGAACTTCCTGATTGGCGACGACTGGCCGACCTGCGTCGACAACTCGGCGACCAAGGCCACCTGCAAGGGCACCATCGACGTCTACCCGGACTTCGAGCTGACCAACGCGGACGCCACCACCTGGAAGGCGAACGGCTACGCGATCGACTTCAACGACCAGGACCCGACCTCCGACAACATCGACTGGAGCAAGGTCGGTTACGCCGAGCAGGACGCCCTGGCCACCACCAAGCTGCAGCGCTTCTCCAAGCTGACGGTCGACGCCTCGCCGGAGCCGGTCAAGAAGGGCAAGTCCATCACGGTCACCGGCAAGCTGTCCCGGGCCAGCTGGGACGACGGCAAGTACCACGGCTACGCCGGCCAGTCGGTCAAGCTCCAGTTCCGCAAGAAGAGCTCCAGCACCTACACCACGCTGAAGACCATCAAGTCGAGCTCGACGGGCACCCTGAAGACCACGACGAAGGCCACGGTCGACGGCTACTACCGCTACAGCTTCGCGGGCACCTCGACCACCCCGGCGGTCAGCGCCGCGGGCGACTACGTCGACGTGAAGTAACCCCAGAGCGGACCCACCCCCTTCGGCCCCGGGAAACCCCGGGGCCGAAAGGCGTGGGGCGAATGCGTGACGGCGTCCCCCTGAACATCTCGGTCAGGACTCCCAGAAGGGCGAACCGACCCGGATGCGGATCTGGTGGTCCCGGTCCACGTGCATGGCGACGACGCCCTCGACCCTCTCCCCGACTTCAGGCAACGGCACGGGCGGAGCGTCCGGGTCGTTGATCGTGCCGTCCGGGTTGTACGACAGAAGGTCGAGGAAACCGTGGACCCCCGGAGCATCGTCAAGTTCGAGGAATACCCCGAATGGGAACCGGTCCTTTACCCTGCCACTCGCGGCGGCCCCCAGCGGATATCTTCTCTTCGCCGCTTCCCAGATTTCGTCTTCGCTCACTTGTGTCGCACCCTCGGGTATTGATTCAGCTCTTCAACGACATTGTTCGGGATTTCCAGCTCTTTTTCCGGCCCGCCTTCGTAGTTCCGCTCGTACTTCTCGTACTTGGCGGAATATTCCGACTTGGGGATCTTGATCTCGATTACACCTTCACCGTAGGATTTCGCATACTTCTCGGCGACATGTCGTTCCTTTGCGAAGTACACCCTACCGTTGGGGTAGGCGTAATCCGGACCATCCGGATCGCCGGGGAAATCCTCCTCCCGGTATCCGTACTTCTCCTGGTACTCGCCCTGCTTGCGCCCCGGGGCCTTGAAGATGGACTGTGTGCACTCCTCCGGCGAAAGACCCAGGTGGTCGCTCCAGATGTCCGGGTTCGGAACGTAGGCCATGGGGTTGGGTGCGGGAGCGAGACCGAGCGGATCCGCGGTGAGGTAGCGTCCGGTCTCGGGGTCATAGTGCCGGAAGTAGTTGTAGTGCAGCCCAGTTTCCGGATCCGCGTACTGACCCGGGAATCGCAACGGTGTGTACGTCGTGCTACCGGCGGCCCAGGCCGTTGCGCCCCATACGGTTCTCCGTGCCTGCCAGCATATCTCGCCAGTTTCGTCGAGGAGTTCCGTAGGAGTACCGACGAGATCGGTGACGATAGAGAAGAAGCGCGAGTCGATTTCGCTCTGGGGTGCATCAGTCGCGGAAATCCGCTCGGTCTGCGCGACCGGGTGCAATCGCTGGTGATCCCAGGTGAGAGTCACTGGGTTAGGGAACTCCGGCAGGGTGGTCGTCTGCTCGCACAGCGTGCTGCCGTCCCACGCGAAGACGGTTTGCTCCACGACGGATTCGCCGTCCCGGCTCAAGCGCTGCTTCGCCGTTCTGCGTCCGAGCGGGTCGTACTTGTAGCGCCAGTGTGTGCCATCCGGCGTGATGACGGCTGTGAGGCGGTCCTCGGCGTCCCACACGTAACGCCATGTGCTCGGCTTGCGGGACAGGCGTGTCTGCTGCCGAAGGACGACCCGGCCCAGCGAGTCGTGCTCGTACCGGAACCGTCCTGCACTGATGATGGCGGTGCCCGCGTAGCTGCGGGGCCCCGCACCATCATGGCTGGGGTGGGAGCCGGGGTATGCGGCGTGAGTCTGGTTGCCGGCATGGTCGTACGCATAGGCTTCCGTCCAGCCGTGGGCCCGGACAGCGGTCACCCGCCCCGCCCCGTCCAATTGGATATCGCGCATACCGGAGCCGTCGTCCTCCACCGCGATGAGGTTGCCGTCGGCGCGATAGGAATAGGCCCGGTGCTGGACCGGCCGACCGGCGGCCGTGGTCACCGACTGTGCGACAAGACGCCCCAGTTCATCGAAAGTGCGGGACAGGGTGATGTTGTCGCCAAAGCGCCTGGCCGTCTCCCGGCTTGTGGGGGAGCGCTCGAATTCGATCACCTTGCCGGATGTGACCAGTCGAACCAGGTTTCCCACGGCATCGTGGGTCCGCGTGCTCACCGCGCCGGAGGGCGTGGTACGGCCGACACGGCGCCCCGCCCCGTCGTAGACGAAGGTGAGAGTGCGCCCGTCGACGTCCTCGGACAGCGGTCGGCCAAGAGGGTCCCGCTCGATGGTCAGTGTGGAGTCTGGGCCGGTGGCGCGGACAAGGCGGCCGGAGGCGTCGTGAACGAAGAGGGTGACGGCTCCGGCAGCATCTTTGCGTACGATCCGGCCGAGGACATCGCGTTCGAACGACACCGTCTGACCGGCGCTGTTGGTACGCGAGGTGAGATGTCCCGTGGCGTCGTGCGTGTAGGTGACCGTGCGCCCGTCGAAGTCGGTCTCCGAGACGAGGCGACCTGCGGGGTCGTACGCGTAGCTCCAGGTCATTCCGACCGGATCAATGACCTGCGTGAGTCGAAGTGACGCGTCGTAGACGAACTCGTGCCGAGTGCCGTCAGGCGCAGTACGTGCTGCCAGCAGGTCGAAGTGTGTGTACTCGAAACGCGAGATCTGCCCCAACTGGTCGGTGTGGCTGGTGCAGTTGCCCTCTCCGTCATAGGCCCACGTCTCGCTTGCGCCGTCAGGGGTGGTCCGGCGGGTCATTCGCCCTTCCGGGGACCAGGAGAGTCGCGTGGTGCGCCCTTCCTCGTCGGTGATCTCCACCGGCCGCCCCATGGCATCGCGTTTCCAGACGACCTCGGCTCCGAGGGCATCCGTGATCCGCAGGGGAAGACCGAAGGGGTCGCAGCGGACCGTGGTGGTATGCCCCAGGGCGTCAGTGATCGTGGCAATGTGCCCTGCTGCCGTGTATGTAGCACGGTCGACCTGTCCCGTTGGGTCGACTATGGCCGAGCAGTTGCCCTGCGCGTCATAGGAGTACTTCCAGGAGGCGCCGTCCGGCAGGTCGATGGCCGTGGCCAGATTGAGGTGGTTGTAGGTAGCTCGAACCACACTGCCGTCGGGGCGGGTCACTTGAACTGGCTGGCCCAGGGGGTTGTTGACGATATATGTGGTACGTCCGAGCTGGTCCGTCGAGGATACGAGATGGTGCTGGTCGTCGTACGCGGTACGCGTCATGCCGCCCAGGGCATCGATCTCGGCTACCACCAGGCACGCCTCGTCGATCACATAGCGCGATGCGGCTCCCTCGAACGAAGTGACCTCGGTGATCCGGCACCCGGACCACGCGGGATCCGTCAGGTCGTACGAGAAGGTATGGGAGAGGTGCCCGTCAGCACCGCCTTGGGCGACGCAGCGGTCCTGGTCGTCGTAGGCGTAGACGTAGCGACTGCCGTTGGAATCCCGCCATGACGTGATGTGCAGGCACTCGTCGTAGGCGAATTCCGTCGTCGCCCCGGACGAGTTGGCCACTGACGTCAGAGCTCCGTCCGTGTAGCCGAAGCGCTTGAGCGTCAGGTCTGAGCCGCGCTCGCCCGCGCCGACCAGGCTCAGCGCGGTAACCCTGCCCTCGGTGACCGTCAGGGAGAGGTGGTAGCCGCCTGAGTGGCGGATCGCGCTGGGGGCGCCGTCTGCGTCATAGTCCAGTTCGAGGGTGTTGTGGTTACGGTCGGATATGCATTGCAAGAGGGCGATACCGCCGACGGCCGGGGCGAAACGACGTCTCCAGCCGGTGATGGGATCGTCGACGCAGTAGCCACCGTCGTCCAGACGAGTAAGGGGCCAGTGGGGGCCGGAGTGAGGGCGAACACTGCTCTCCGGCCCCTCAGGATGGGGGTATTCGAGGAGCATGCCGTCCTCGGTGACGAAGACCAGGCCCCGCTCGTCGATCTCAAGCCGCTGGTCGACTGTGGAGGCCCACGATGGACCGAACCACCACCCCGTGCGGTACCCGGATGCCACTCGACGGGTGAAAGCAAGCGGCAGAGCCGCCGGCAGGAGGACGTCCGTTTCGGCCAGGAACATGTGGCCGGTGGCCACGTCAACCGGGTCACCACAGCCTTTGACCTTGCTCTTGACGCGGTTGTAGGCGCCCTTGGCGCCGTCGGCCAAGGCCGTCCTGGCGTTCTTGGCCAGCCCGCGCACGCTCAGCGCCATGCCCTTCAGGCCGCCCTTGCCCAGGGTTTTGGGGCCCTTGGCGAGTTTGCCGAAGCTGGTGATGCCCTTGCCGCCGGGTATGCAGTCCAGGGCCGCGAAGGCGACGTCCCACAGGGATGCCTTGCCC
>NZ_JBIWKB010000042.1:0-32543 GCF_044765425.1 Streptomyces sp. NPDC102462
GGACGCTTCCTTCGTACTCACCCTCTCGGGCTTTCCTCCGGGCGCTTCCCTTCGGTGTTTCCGACTCTATCAGACCCTTTCGGAGTCCGATTCCCCGTCAGAGGGGGTTGTCTTCCCGGTCGTTGGGCCGTTCCGACGTCCCAAACCTTAGCGGATCCTCTCGGTGATTCCCAATCGGGCCTTCGGTCCGAGCGGTATCGCCGAGTCCCGGGAAACGAGTCGATTAGGAATTCGGGCACGCCGAAATCCACCCGTTCGGGAGATCGTGCTTGTGGTTTGAGTGCCGCTGCTGCGGCGGGAGGTGTCGTCGCGGGACCATGACGTCCCCGCGGCAACCCGAAGAACTTTACGGGGCGGGCAGGGGGCTGTCAACACCCCTCTGTCAAGATCTTTTAGTCCAGGTCGCTGAGGCGTCCGCCGGCGTCCGGCTGGGCGTGCTCCACCCTGCGCAGGAGCCGGGTCAGCACCTCGCCCAGCACTCCGCGCTCCTCCGTCGTCAGGTCCTGGAGCAGCTCCTCCTCGAAGACAGAGGCGAGGCGCATGGCCTCCAGCCACTTCCCGCGGCCCTCGGGGGTCAGCTCCACGATCACCCGGACGCGGTTCTGTTCGTCCCGCTCCCGGGTGACAAGGCCCTCCGTCACCATGCGGTCGATGCGGTGGGTCATCGCGGCCGGTGTCAGGCCGAGTCGCTTCGCGAGGTCGCTGGGGCCCATGCGGTAGGGGGCGCCGGACAGGACGAGGGCCTTGAGGACTTCCCACTCGGCGTTGCTGATGCCGAGGGCGGCGGTCTGGCGGCCGTAGGCGACGTTCATCCGGCGGTTGAGGCGGGACAGGGCCGAGACGACCTTCTCGACCTGGGGGTCGAGGTCCTGGAACTCGCGCTGGTAGGCGGCGATCTGCTCTTCGAGGCTCGGCTCGCTGCCGATGCCCGCGCCGGTGGTGTCGGAGGTGTCGCCCATGGTCGGCAGTATCGCACGATGACGCTTGGGTCTGAAGTCCTTCGAGGTGTAGCCTTTAGCTTCGAAATTTATCTTCGAAGTCTTCAGTTGTAACGGCTGGGTCCTTCGGCTGATCGACTCCTTGCGACTTGAGAGAGGTGAACGTGACCAGGGCGATGGGCGCAGCGATGCGCCGGATCCACGTGGGCAACGCGCTCAGCGCGTTCGGGCTCGGCTTCACCGTCCCCTATCTGTACGTCTATGTGGCGCAGGTTCGGGGGCTCGGTGCCGTGACGGCGGGGATGGTCCTCGCCGTCTTCGCCGTGGCCGCGCTGCTGGTGCTGCCGTTCGCCGGCCGGGCGATCGTGCGGCGCGGCCCGCTGCCGGTTCTGCTCGCCGCCCTGGTCACGGCCGCGCTGGGGGCGCTTGGCCTGGGGCTCGCGGCGAACGCGGCGGCCGTGCTGGTCGCCGCCATCGCGCTCGGGGCCGGGCAGGCCGTGATGCAGCCGTCGCTGGCGACGATGATCGTGGACTGCTCGACGTCCGAGACGCGGTCGCGGGCGTTCGCGACGCAGTTCTTCCTGCAGAACCTGGGGCTCGGCGTCGGCGGTCTCATCGGCGGTCATCTCGTCGACACCACGCGCGTGTCGTCCTTCACGCTGCTGTTCGCGATCGAGGCGGCGATGTTCCTGCTGCTGGTCGTGGTGCTGTCGACGGTGCGGATGCCGCAGGCGCCGCCGGTCGGCGAGGCGCCGGAGGTGTCGGCGCGGGGCAGCTGGAAGCAGTTGCTGGGGAACCGGGCGATGGTGCAGTTGTGCGTGCTGGGCTTCGTGCTGTTCTTCGCCTGCTACGGGCAGTTCGAGTCGGGGCTGAGCGCCTACGGGGTGGAGGCCGCCGGGATCTCGACGTCCGCGCTGGGCACGGCGCTGGCCGCGAACACGGCGGTGATCGTGGTGGCGCAGTTCGCCGTGCTGAGGTTCGTGGAGCGGCGCAGGCGGTCCCGGGTGATCGCCGCAGTCGGGCTGATCTGGGCCGTGGCGTGGCTCGCGGCGGGGTACGCGGGACTGGGTCACGGCAGCCAGGAGATGGCCACGGCCGCCTTCGTGTCGACGTACGCCCTGTTCGGGCTGGGTGAGGCGATGCTGTCGCCGACCGTCGCGCCGCTGGTGGCCGATCTCGCACCGGACGGCATGGCGGGGCAGTACAACTCGGCCTTCGCCCTGGTGAAGCAGCTCGCGCTGGCGGTCGGGCCGGCGGTGGGCGGGCCGATGGGGGCCGCGCTGCACGCACCGTACGTGGTGACTTTCCTGCTGTTCTCGCTGGGGATCACGGTGCTCGCGGTGCGGCTCGGGCGAGGGCTCACCCAGGCGCAGGACCGGCCGTGGCTCGCCGCGCGGAGCCGGGTGGTGGCCCGGGGTGCCGGTCCGCGCGAATCGGCGCAGTCCAGCCCGTCCGGCGTCTGAGCACCGTGGCCGCCGCGGAACGGCGGTCACGGCGATTCACGGGCGGGGCAGTACGAACTCGCACCAGACCGCTTTTCCGCCGCCCGGGGTTCTGCGCGACCCCCAGGTGGAGGCGATCGTCGCCACGATGGCGATGCCCCGGCCCGACTCGTCCCCGGGTTCCGCGCGGCGGCGCCTGGGGAGGTGGTCGTCGCCGTCCGTGACCTCCACGATGAGGCGGCGGTCGGTGCGGCGCAGCCGCAGCCGCATGGGCGGGGTGCCGTGCTGGAGGGAGTTGGCGACCAGTTCGCTGGCCGCGAGGACGCCCAGATCGTGCAGGTCGGCGGGGAAGCGCCAGCTGGTGAGGACGCCGGAGGCGAAGGCACGCGCGCGTGGTGCCGCTTCCACGCCGCCGAGCAGTTCCAGGGCGGCGTTGCGGAAGAGTTCGCCGTCGGCGCCGGTGCGTGCGGGGTGCTGGAGGACCAGGACGGCGACGTCGTCGTCGTGGTCGGCGGCGAGGCCGGCCGAGCGGACCAGGCGGTCGCAGATCACCTGGGGGGTGCCGGTGGCGCCGGCCAGCGCGTGTTCGAGGGCCGCGATCCCTTCGTCCAGGTCCTCGTCCCGGCGCTCGACCAGTCCGTCCGTGTAGAGGACCGCCGTGGAGCCGGGGCCCAGCGGGACCGAGCCGGAGGCGTGGATCCAGCCGCCGGTGCCGAGCGGGGGGCCGGTCGGTTCGTCGGTGCGCAGGACCGTGCCGCTTTCGTCGCGGACCAGGATGGGCAGGTGTCCGGCCGAGGCGTACACCAGCCGGCCCTCGTTGGGGTCGTGGACGGCGTAGACGCATGTGGCGATCTGGTTGGCGTCGATCTCGGTGGCGAGGCCGTCGAGGAGTTGCAGGACCTCGTGCGGGGGCAGGTCGAGGCGGGCGTAGGCGCGGACCGCCGTGCGCAGCTGGCCCATCACCGCCGCCGCCCGCACCCCCCGGCCCATCACGTCCCCGATCACCAGGGCGGTGCGGCCGCCGCCCAGGGTGATCACGTCGTACCAGTCGCCGCCGACGGCGGCCTCCGTGCCGCCGGGCTGATAGGTGGCCGCGATGCGCAGGTCGTCGGGTTGTTCCAGTTCCTGCGGGAGCAGTGAGCGCTGCAGGGTCACCGCGGTCTCGCGCTGGCGGCGTTCGCTGGCGCGGAGGCGTTCGGCGGCCTCGGCGTGGTCGGTGACGTCGGTGGCGAACACGAGCACGCCCGCGCCGTCGCCGTGCTCGGCGGCGGGGGTGCAGGTGAAGGTGTAGGAGCGGCCGTCGACGGCCTTGCGGGACTTGAGCGTGCGGGGCTTGCCGCTGCGCAGGACCTGGTCGAGGAGGGGCAGCAGGCCCAGTTCGGCCAGTTCCGGGAGGGCTTCGCGGGCCGGTTCGCCCGGGGACCGTACCCCGAAGGCCGCTACGTAGGCGTCGTTGACGTAGGCGATGCGATGGTCGCTGCCGTGCACCAGGGCGACGAGGGCCGGGACGCGGTCCAGGACCTCGCGTGCGACGAGTTCGTCGACGGCGGGCACGTGGATCGCACTGTCGGTCAGCTGTTCGGCGCGGGCCGCGGGTACGGAGCCTTCCCCCCGCCGGTCCGGGGGGACCGCGTGCTCGGTCCGCGCTGCCGCGCGGCGCTGCGTTCCGGGGAGCCGGGCGCTCCAGCGCGTGAAGTTCACTTGGGAAGAAGCCTCGTGGGTGCTGAAGGACGGGCGGGTGCCCGTCCGAGGTCGTGGGGCAGTCTGGCAGTGTCTGCGGACCGCGGCGACATCCGTCAGACGCCGGGGCGGGCCGTGGAGTTCCCCGGTCCGCTCAGTTCGACCCCTTCGGGTCGTCCGAGGGGTCGGAATGAGGCTTTCCACCGGCCGCGAGTTCGAACTCCGCTCGGGGATGTTCGAGCGATCCGAGGGAGACGATCTCCCGTTTGAAGAGCCCGGAGAGGGTCCATTCGGCGAGCACCCGGGCCTTTCGGTTGACGGTGGGCACCCTGCTGAGGTGGTAGACGCGGTGCATGAACCAGGCAGGGTAGCCCTTCAGCCTGCGCCCATAGATCTGGGCGACGCCCTTGTGCAGCCCGAGGGAGGCGACGGATCCGACGCATTTATGGGCATACGTCTCCAGCGGTTCGCCGCGCAGCGTGTGGACGATGTTGTCGCCGATGAGCCTGGCCTGGCGGACCGCGTGCTGGGCGTTGGGGGCCGTCTCGGCGCCCCGCGCGTCCGCGGTGACGTCGGGCACGGACGCCGCGTCGCCGGCGGCCCACGCGTGGTCGGCGCCGTCGATGGTCAGTTGGGCGGTGCACTTCAGCCGGCCGCGTCCGGTGAGCGGGAGGTCGGTGGAGACGAGGAGCGGGTGGGGTTTGACGCCCGCGGTCCACACGACCGTGCGGGTCGTCAGGCGCTGGCCGTCACTCAGTGCGGCGACTCGGCCGGCGCAGGATTCGAGACGGGTCTCCAGGAGCACCTGGATGTTGCGGCGGCGCAGTTCGGTGACGGTGTAGCGGCCCATCTCGGCGCCGACCTCGGGGAGGATGCGGTCGGATGCCTCCACGAGGATCCACTTCAGGTCCTCGGGCCGAAGGTTGTGGTAGTAGCGCGCGGCGTAGCGGGCCATGTCCTCCAGTTCGGCGATGGCCTCGACGCCGGCGTAGCCGCCGCCGACGAAGACGAAGGTGAGGGCGGCGTCGCGGATGGCCGGATCGCGGGTGGAGGAGGCGATGTCCATCTGCTCGATGACGTGGTTGCGCAGGCTGATGGCCTCCTCGACGGTCTTGAAGCCGATGCCGTGCTCGGCGAGACCGGGGATGGGCAGGGTGCGGGAGACCGAGCCTGGGGCGAGGACGAGTTCGTCGTAGTCGAGGTGGCCGGGGCCGCCGCCCTCCTCCTCGGTGGCGAGGGTGGTGAGGGTCGCGGTGCGCTTGGTGTGGTCGATCGCGGTCACCTCGCCGACGATGACGTGGCACCGGTCCAGAACGCGGCGCAGCGGTACGACGACGTGCCGCGGGGAGATCGAACCGGCGGCCGCCTCGGGCAGGAACGGCTGGTACGTCATGTAGGGATCGGGCGTGACGACGGTGATCTCCACGTCACCCTGCCTGAGCTCCCGTTTCAGCTTCCGTTGCAGACGCAGGGCCGTGTACATCCCGACGTAGCCGCCGCCGACAACGAGAATGCGCGCACGTTCCTTCACCATCCCATGACGCACCCGGCGCTGGTGTTTGTCCACAGCCCCGGCAATTTGTGTGACCGGCGGTCCTGTGCGCCCGCGCGCGGCCCGGGCGCCGGCGCGGGGAACAAGCGGGCAGGTCAGCGGGGGCGGTCGGGAGGGCGCGGGGGTGCGCAATCGGGATGAATGTGCCCCGTACTCCGATCGGGGGGCGCTCCGTGCGGAACCTGCCCCTTCTGAATTGACTCTCGCTCAACTATGTTCGTGTCGACGGGGTGTAGGGGATGTGGTCGAGCGGGGCCGCGACGGGCGGTCGCGGTCGTGGCACGGCGCCCGTTCCGAACACTTCGGATTCAGTGGCGGGGAGTCTCCGGGGGGAGACGTCGTTAACCGGGGGAATGCTTATGCATATTCAGGACACGCATTGGTCATCGGCGTCCGCCGTCGCGCCCGGTGCCGGGCCGGCCGGCGCCGCGACGGGTGACGGACGCGCCGAGGGGTCGCGGACGACGCCGCTGCGGGTGGACGCGCAGCGCAATCTGGAGCACGTGCTGCGTGCGGCCCGTGAGGTCTTCGGCGAGCTGGGGTACGGCGCGCCGATGGAGGACGTGGCGCGGCGGGCGCGGGTCGGTGTCGGCACGGTGTACCGGCGTTTCCCGAGCAAGGACGTCCTGGTCCGGCGGATAGCCGAAGAGGAAACGTCCCGGCTGACCGATCAGGCGCGGGCGGCGCTCGGGCAGGAGGACGAGCCGTGGTCGGCGCTCTCGCGCTTCCTGCGCACGTCCGTGGCCTCGGGTGCGGGACGGCTGCTGCCGCCGCAGGTGCTGCAGGTCGGGGTGCCGGCCGACGCCGACCTCGGGGCCGACGCCACGCGGGTGCCCCAGCAGCGGATCCAGCCGGGCGCGGCCGAGCTGCGGCTGGTGCCGGAGGAGCAGACGGTCGCCGATGACGCGGGGGCGGCGGCGCTGCTCGACGTGGTGGGCCAGCTCGTGGAGCGGGCGCGCGCGGCGGGCGAGCTGCGGCCGGACGTGTCGGTGTCGGACGTCCTGCTGGTGATCGCCACGGCGGCGCCCTCGCTGCCGGACGCGGCCCAGCAGGCGGCGGCCTCGTCGCGGCTGCTGGACATCCTGCTGGAGGGGCTGCGGTCGCGGCCCGTGTGAGGGCGGCACCCGCTGACGGCAGGGAGCAAGCGGTCCAGCGGGGCGCTTCAATGTGGTCAAGTGCCGGTCGGAGTGGGCCAGTTGGGTCTCCTCCGGCCGGGTGAACGTCAGTACGGACGGGCGGCAAGTCCGCTCGGACGAGTGGATGCCGCGCACCGGTGAGCCCGAACATGAACGAGTGTGGCACTCTGACCCGGTGATGGGGTCGGGCTTCGCCAGCTTCGGGGGCTTTCCACGATGAGCGTTGAGGGGCGGGACGAGTCGCGCGGTGCCGGGGGCACGGAACCGGAGGGGCTGACCGTGCCGCAGGTGCCGAGCCAGGGCGGCCGGGCGGACGGCCCACTGTCCGGGCCCGTCGGCCCGCCGTCCGGGCCCGCCGGCCCGGTGGACGGTGCCGTACCGGCACAGCGCGAGGGCAGCGGCCTGCCGCCGCGCGAGCTGCCGCCCGCCGACGGCGAACTCGTCATGCGGATGCGCTCGGGTGACGACAGCGCCTACGAGGAGCTGTACCGCAGGCACGCCGACGCGGTGCGCCGCTACGCCCGCACCTGCTGCCGCGACGCGCACACCGCGGAGGACCTGACCGCGGAGGTCTTCGCCCGCATGCTCCAGGCGGTACGCGGCGGCGCGGGGCCCGAACACGCCGTACGCGCCTATCTGCTCACCTCCGTGCGGCGGGTCGCCGCGCACTGGACGAACTCCGCCCGGCGCGAGCAACTGGTCGACGACTTCGCGGTGTTCGCGGCCCAGGCGGCGCGGACCCCCGAGGTGACCGGGGACGGCACCGTGGACCTGGGCGCCGATGTGCGGGCGCTGCACGAGGCCGAGCAGTCCATGGCCATGCAGGCGTTCCGCTCGCTGCCCGAGCGATGGCAGGCCGTGCTGTGGCACACGGAGGTGGAGGACGAGTCGCCGAGCGACGTCGCCACCCTGTTCGGGCTGGACGCCAACGGCACGCGCGTGCTGGCCAGCCGCGCCCGTGAAGGACTCAAGCAGGCCTACCTCCAGGCCCATGTCAGCGCCGCCCTCGCCGGCGACGAGGAGTGCGCCCGCTACGCCGACCAGCTCGGCACCTACGCCCGGCGCAAGCTGCGCCTGCGCGCCGAGCGGGGGATGCGCAGGCATCTGGAGCAGTGCGCCAAGTGCCGGCTGGCCGCCGCGCAGATCGAGGAGGTGGCGGGCGGTATCCCCGCCGTCGTCCCGATCGCGGTCATCGGCTGGTTCGGCGCCGCCGGGTACGGCAAGGCGCTCGGGCTCATCGCCGGTGGTGCCGGGGTGGGCGCGGCGGGCACGGCCGCGGCGGCGGGCGGCGGCTCCTCGGGCGGTGGCTCGGGCGGCGGCTCGGGCGGCGGCTCGGGCGGCGGCTCGGTGGTCTCCAAGGGGGTGGGCGGAGCGATCAAGGCCGGTATCGCGGCGGGTATGGTGGCGGTCGCCGTCGCCGTGGTGGCGCTCGCCCTGGTGAACGACAGCGAGCCGGCCAGGGACGTGGCCACGCCGTCGGCGTCGCCGTCCCCGTCCGTGGTGCAGCCGGACCCGCGGACGCCGGCACCGGCACCGCCCGTGGACAAGCCCGCGCCGAGGGACCCGGTCTCCGGTCTCGGGCCGACGCCGGACCGGACGCCGACCCCGGCGCCTGCGCCGCCCGATGGGTCCGCCCCGGGGTCCACCTCGTCGCCGACGCCGGATCCGAACCCCGCACCGGCTCAGCCCCCGAGGCCCACTCGCACCGCCGAACCGGCGCCGACCTCCGCCCCGGCGCCGCCCGGCACCCCGGCACCGACACCGACACCGACGCCCACTCCGACACCCCCGCCCCCTCCGCCGCCCGCGCCGACGGTGTACCGGTGGAGCGATCTGCGCTACGACATCACCGGCGACGGCACCAAACCGGAGATGCGGCTGGCCGGGAGCAGCTGGGTGTGGCAGCGGTCCGGATTGTCCATCGACCACCTCTGGTTCACGCATGGCGTCACCGTGCACGGCAGGTCCTCCGTCACCATCGACCTCAACCGCGCGTGCTCGGCCTATGACGCGATGGCCGGTGTGGACGACCTGACCCTGGGCCTTGGCAAGGTCTACTTCTCCGTGTACGCGGACGGCGTGCGGCTGTGGAAGTCCGGGCTGGTCAGGGGCGGTGACCCGGCCGTCCCCGTACATGTGAACCTGACCGGGTACGAGACCGTGCGGCTGGTGGTCGAACCGCACAACGGCGCCCTGGACGGCCTGGCGCTGGCGGACTGGGCGGATTCCAAGTTCAGCTGCCGGTAGGGGCGGGCGGCCCCGTGACGGGGGTGCCCGCCCGCAGCTGCTCCAGGACCTCCAGGACATCGCCCACGGTCAGGGACGCGCCGTGGGCGCGCTCGGCCGCGCAGCGGCCCGGAGGCAGACCCGCCAGGGCGGCGGACTCGATCTGCTCGGCGCACCTGCGCTCCGGCACGGGGCGGGGACGGCCGGCCCGCCAGTGGTCGCCGGCGGCGAGCAGCCGGACCGCGCCCGGCAGATCACCGAGGGCGGCCAGCAGCTGCGCCCCGATGTTCGCGAGGCCCGCGGTGACCGTCTCGGCGCACCCCTGCCCGGCGGCCTCCCGCAGCGCGTCCGCCACGAGCGGCAGCGCGCGCCCAGGACCCCATTCCTGGGCGGTGACCCGGGCGTTGAGCCCGTCCAGCGCCGCCGTGAACTGCGGCGGCGGGGTGCCGCGGACCGCGCGGGCGGCGTCGCACAGCCGGCGGGCGCGGGCGGTGTCGTCGTCGTCCAGCGCGATGTACGCCCGCTGCATCAGAGCGAACGCCCGCGCGTCCGCCACCCCGTACCGTTCGGCGCCCTCCTCGGCCTCGTCCAGGGCGGCCAGGGCGCGCGCCCGGTCACCGGAGCTGTAGGCGACCTCGGCGAGCCGGGACACGAGGAACGGCGACTCGGCCCAGGCGCCCACCTCGTGGGCGAGCCGCAGCGCCTCCTCGTACTCGCTTCTGGCCTCCTCGAACCGGCCCCGGGCCAGGGCCGCCTCCCCGGCCACGCCGCACACCTGGGCGCGCATCCAACGGTCGCCCACGCGACGGCTGAGGACCCGCAGCTCCGCCAGGTCGTCGTCGACGCCACGCAGGTTCCCCGGCGAGTCGACGACCATGTGGGTGCGCAGCATCAGGGCGACGCCCAGCTCCCAGTCGCCGCCGTACGCACGGCAGTTGGCCACCAGTGCGTCCATCGTGGTCCGCGCGTCGGCCCGGGCGTCCGTGTGGGACGCGGTCAGCGGCCACACGAGGCCCGGCATACGGGCCGCCCTGGGGCCGCCGTGCCGAAAGGCGTCCTGCACCCGGGCGACATAGGCGGGGGTACGGTCGTCCGCGACGAGGTCCGGGGCGCCGGACTCGGCGACCAGGAACAGGTACATCATCCGCAGGTCCATGCGCAGGGTGTGCCGCGGATGCCGGGCCGCACCGTCGGGATCGGCGAGGAAGGCGCCCACCGGGTCGGCGCGCTCGACCAGCACGGGCAGTTCGGCGGCCGGGGCGCCGTCGGCGACGGCGTCCAGGGCGACCCCCAGCCGCAGCACCAGCCTCACCCAATCCGCCGCTTCCAGACGGTGGTTGCGCAGCCACCAGAACCAGCCGACGGCGAGGACGATCGCCCCGGCGTCCTCCTCGCGGCCGTCGCGCACCGCGCGCGCGAGCGCAGCGCGGATGTTGTCGTGCTCGCTCTCCAGCCGGTCGATCCAGAGGAGTTGCCCGGCCGAGCGCAGCAGCGGCTCGGCCCGCTCGACCAGGGCGCGCACCCATGCGTGATGCCGCCGCTCGACCGCCACGCGCCGCTCGGGGGACTCGGCCGCGCGCTCGGCCGCGTACTCGTGGATGGTCTCCAGCATGCGGTACCGCATGGGGCCGGTGCCGTCCCGGCCGGTGGGGGCCGCCACGATCAGGGACTTGTCGACGAGCGCCCCGACCAGGTCGGCGGCGGGGCCCGTGCACACGGCCTCGGCCGCCGCGAGGTCCCAGCCGCCGGCGAACACCGACACCTCGCGCAGCGTCGTACGCTCCCGCTCGTCCAGCAGGTCCCAGGACCAGTCCACGACGGCGCGCAGGGTCTGCTGTCGGGGCAGGGCCGTGCGGCTTCCGGAGGTGAGCAGGCGGAAGCGGTCGTCGAGGCGGTCGGCGATCTGCCGGGGCGTCAGCAGCCGCAGCCGGGCGGCGGCCAGCTCGATGGCGAGGGGCAGGCCGTCGAGGCGCCGGCAGATCTCGGCGACCGCCTCCTCGTCCCGGAGCGCGTCGGCCGCGTCGGGACGGACGGCGGTCGCGCGCTCCGCGAAGAGACGGCGCGCCTGGTCGGGGGCGAGGGGCTCGACCGGGCGCACCGACTCACCGGGGACGCCCAGGGGTTCACGGCTGGTGGCGAGGATCGTGAGCCCCGGGCAGCGGGTGAGCAGCGTCTCGGCGAGGGCGGCGACCGCGCCGATGACGTGTTCGCAGTTGTCAAGGATCAGGAGTTCGCTACGCGGGGCGCAGTACTCGACGAGCAGGGCCACAGGGTCGCCCTGCGGGGCCGCCAGCTCGTTGGTCATGAGCACGGTCTCGCGCAGACCGAGCGCGCTGACCACCGCGCCTGGCACCGCCTCCGGCCGGTCGAGCGGGGCCAGCTCGACCAGCCATGCCTGCGGGAGCCCGGCGGCGGCTTCCTCGGCGAGACGGGTCTTTCCCGAGCCGCCCGGTCCGGTGAGGGTGACGAGGCGGGCCCTGTGCAATTGGGAACGAACGGCATCCAGTTCGGGTTCCCGGCCGACGAAGGAATTCAGGCGGGGGCGGATGTTGCCGACGCGCTCGGGTGGTCGGGGCAGGGCGGCGGACGCGCGCCGCGCCGGGGAGTCTGTGGGGGTGTTCTGGGTCAGCAACGTCCGGTGCAGTTCGCGGAGTTCCCGGCCGGGGTCGGTGCCGAGGCCGTCGGCGAGGGTGCGGCGGGCCGTCTCGTACGCGGCGAGGGCGTCGGCGCCGCGGCCGGTGTCGCGCAGGGCGCGGACCAGCAGGGCGTGCAGGGACTCGTCGTACGGGTGGGCCGAGGTCAGCTCGCGCAGTTCGGGTACGAGGTCGTGGGCGCGGCCGAGCCGCAGCGCCGCCTCGGCCCGGGTCCGGACCGCCTCCAGGTGGCGGGCCTCGGCACGGGTCGCGGCGGTGCGGTCGGGAAGGTCGGCGAGGGCGGGGCCGCGCCAGAGGGCGAGTGCCTTGGTGAGGGTGCGCTCCGCGGCGGCCGGGTCACCTGATTCCAGGGCGGTGGTGCCGTCGCGCACCAGTCGTTCGAAGAGGAAGAGGTCGATGTCGTCGCGGGTCGCTTCGAGGCGGTAGCCGCCCGGGACCGCGGCGACGGTGTCCCTGCCGAGGGCGCGGCGGAGGCGGCCGACGAGGGCCTGGAGCGCGGCCGGGGCGTCCTGCGGCGGGTCGTCCGCCCAGACGTCGGCGATCAGGGTCTCGGAGGTGGCGGCACGGCCGGGGCGCAGGGCGAGCGCGGTGAGAAGCGCGCGGAGGCGGGGGCCGCCGACGGGTACGGTGCCGCCCGCCTCGTCCGTCGCTTGGGCCACGCCCAGAATTCCGTACCGCACCGAGCCATTGTCACCGGGTCCCACGACGGCGGCACGCGAGTTTCATCGACGCCGACGTGGCGGTCCCGGCCGGCACCGAGGGGTGGGCGGGCGTCAGGTGCCGGGGGTCAGGGCTCCTCTTCTGGGGGCTATGCCCGAGGGGACGGCGCGGGCGCGGGCGGGGGTGCCGGTCCAGCATGTGCCGCGGCGGGCCAGCAGGCGGCGCAGCCACAGTTCCAGGGAGACCAGGTCGGCGAGGCCGTCCAGGGGCAGTGGTTCGCCTGCCGCCGCCCCGCGCAGCGCCTTGCGGACCACGCGGGCCTCGATCAGGCCGGCCTCCGCGAGCAGCGGCGTCGTGAACAGGGAGATCAGCGAGTCGGCGGCGACGCGCAGGCCGGTGCGGGTCGCGGCGGCGGAGGCGTGCGTGGGGGCGCCCCAGCCGGGCGGGAGTCCGGTGACGCCGGCGCCTTCCAGGACCGTACGAAGGATCTCGGCGCGGGCGCCGGGCTGGACGCGCAGGGCTTCGGGGAGGGCGCGGCAGGCGCGGACGACCTGGTTGTCGAGGAACGGCGCGTGCAGGCGCTGGGAGCGGACCTCGGCGGCCTGTTCCAGGACGCGCAGGTCGGCGGCGTGCCGGGCCAGGGCGGCACGCGCGCGGTAGTCGCCGGGACGCTGCCCGGGGCCGACTCCGGAGCGGTTCGCGGCCCCCTGGAGCAGAACCGATACTTCAGCCAGTGCCTCCCCGGTCAGCCAGCGCGCCGCGGGACCCGGTCTGGCCCAGGTGAGCGCGGCCAGGGACGCGCCGACCGCACCTCCGGGGTCCTCGAAACGGCGGCGCAGCAGCCGGTCGGCGAGCGTCTCCAGGCCGGCCCGGTACGGCGTCCGCGCCAGCCGCCGTGCCGCGCCGTACACGCGCGCGGGGACCAGCACCGAGCCGTCCGCCTTGGCCAGCGCGGCGACCGGGCGCACCAGATGGCGCCGCTTGCGGTCCATGAGCAGGTCCGCGAGGCGCGCCGGGTGCGCGTCGAGGACCTGCCGGGCGCCGTAGCCGGTGAAGTGGTCGGCGCTGCCCGCGGCCAGCCGCACGCGGTGGCGGGCCGCCGACACCAGGGACGGCCCCGGTTCGTCGGTGAGCGGGCCGTCCAGGTCGGCGTACGGGAGCAGTTCCTCCCCGCCGGTCACCACCACGTGGTGCAGGCGCGGGTTGGCCGCGAGCGTCCCGGCCCGTTCCAGTTCGGCCTCCCGGCCGCCGACGGCGAGGTCGTTGAAGGTGACGGCCAGCAGGCGCTCGCCCGCGCCCGTGCCGTGGCCGAGGAGCGTGCCGGGCCTGCCCGGGAGGCCGGCCGCCAGCAGCGCGAGGGTGCCCGAGGCGGGGCCGCCGGACAGGTCGGCGCCGATGCCCGGTACGGGCATCCCGCGCGCGGCGCGCCGTTCGGCGGGCCCCATGCCGGGCACCGGGCCGGGGTCGAGGTCGATGCCGGGTACGTGCCGGGGCGCGGCGAGACGGGTGCGCACGGCCTCCACGAGCGCGTCGCGCACGGCGCCCACGGCGCTGTCCGGGTCGGCGGATGGCGCCGCCACCGCGAGGGAGGCGACCGGCTCGTACCCGGCGATCTCGCGCGCACCGGCGCGCAGGATCAGCGCATGCCCCGGCGGAACCCGCCGCACGCCCTCGTACGGGGTCGAGTCGTGCAGCGCCGCCGGTACGTCGGGGGCGGCGAGCAGGGCCGCGAGGTGGCCGAAGTCGAGGTTGGCCTCGATGAGATCGGCGAGGGGCAGGGCGGCGGTGGCGTAGGCGGTGCCGCCCGCCCAGGGGGTGTGGAAGACCGAGCGGGCGCCCGCCAGATCGCCGCAGACGGTGATGCGCCGGCCGACCTGGACGACGGCGGTGTAGCTGCCCGGCCACGCGGTCAGATGGCGCAGTGCGCCCCCGCGCGCGGTGAACAGCCCGAGCCGCAGTTCTTCGTCGGAGGCTCCGCAGGTGCCCAGGACGGCGATGCGGTTCTGCGCGTCGGCCTTCACCACGCGCACCTCGTCGGGCCGCCAGTCGCCGACCGCCCACAGCGGATCGGGGTCGCCCCACAGGAGCTGGGAGCCGATCGGATGCACGGTCTCGCCGTCGTATCCGGTGGCGCCGGCGGAGCCGGGACCGACGGCACCCGCGGTGGTGCTGCTCCATCCCACCAACCACCGCATCGCCGCCTCCACAGGCTGTGGACAAACAGTGCACCGTACGAACCGGTTCACCATGCTGCCATGAACAACGCGGCCCGGAGGGAGGGTGGCACCGCCTTCGATCGGGGGAACGCGGCCACGCGCGCACGCCTGTGAAGAGGCGAACCCCTGGAGGGCGCAAGGCGGTTGCGACGCGAATGCGCCCCCAAACGCTCCCCAGAAAACGCCCTTCGCGCCCTCAACTCCCATGGTGGGAGGGGTAATCACCCGCGGGAGGCAGGATCGATTTCCAGCCAATTCACTGGAGCGGGGACAGGCGCGCACACGCTCCGTACAGGCCCTGCGCAACGCAACGGGCGACACGGTGAAGCGTACGGTCCGGGAGGCGGGCATCGCCCCCCGGACCGGTCCGCCACCCGCGGGGATGTAGGTGGCGGTATCCCCCAGCCCACTGGATCCAGTACAGCGGGCCGACCCACGCACCGCCCATGGAACCGCTCTCCAGGTGGCCGGAGAAGAGCGCACGGACGGGCGCACGGCCACACGGCGGGGGCACGACGCGGCACACCGTGCACGGTGCGTACAGGGCCCGCACTCCCGTACGGACCACAATCCCGCCATCCGGAACAATGCCCCTTAACGCTTGGGATGCGGCGAACTACGCTGGGTTTACGAATGCCGCGTGGTTATGCCAGCGCGGCAGCCGTCTGTGTCGAGGGGTGGCGCATGTCCAGGGAGCAACGCGGGCCGAACGAAAAGCTCGGCGCCGTTCTCGCCCTCGCGGGAATCAGCAACGCAGGACTCGCGCGACGCGTCAACGACCTTGGCGCCCAACGCGGGTTGACTCTTCGCTACGACAAGACGTCGGTGGCGCGCTGGGTGTCGAAGGGGATGGTGCCGCAAGGAGCCGCCCCGCACCTCATCGCGGCCGCCATCGGCCAGAAGCTCGGCCGTCCTGTGCCGCTCCACGAGATCGGCCTGGCGGACGCGGATCCCGCCCCCGAAGTGGGCCTCGCCTTCCCCAGGGACGTCGCCCAGGCGGTGAAGTCGGCGACGGAACTGTACCGCCTCGACCTCGCCGGGCGGCGGGCCGGCTCCGGCGGCATCTGGCAGTCGCTGGCCGGGTCCTTCGCCGTGAGCGCCTACGCGACGCCCGCCTCACGCTGGCTGATAACCCCCGCCGACAGTTCGGTGGCGCGTGAGGCGAACCCGTCCGAGGGCTCCGGGGCACCGATCAAAGTCGGCCATAGTGATGTGCAGAAGCTGCGGGAGGCCGCGGAGGACGCCAGGCGCTGGGACTCCAAGTACGGAGGCGGCGACTGGCGTTCGTCCATGGTGCCCGAGTGCTTGCGGGTGGAGGCGGCGCCGCTGCTCCTCGGCTCGTACTCCGACGAGGTCGGCCGCGCCCTGTTCGGCGCCTCCGCCGAACTGACCCGGCTCGCGGGCTGGATGGCGTTCGACACCGGGCAACAGGAGGCCGCGCAGCGCTACTACATCCAGGCGCTGCGGCTCGCGCGCGCGGCGGCCGACGTCCCCCTCGGGGGGTACGTGCTGGCCTCCATGTCCCTCCAGGCGACCTACCGGGGCTTCGGCGACGAGGGCGTCGACCTCGCGCAGGCCGCCCTGGAGCGCAACCGGGGCCTGGCCACCGCCCGCACCATGAGTTTCTTCCGCCTGGTCGAGGCGCGCGCACACGCGCGTGCCGGTGACGCGCAGGCCGCCGGCGCGGCCCTGAAGGCGGCCGAGGGCTGGCTGGAGCGGTCCCGGGAGGGCGACAACGACCCGTCCTGGCTCGGCTTCTACTCCTACGACCGGTTCGCCGCCGACGCCGCCGAGTGCTACCGCGATCTGAAGGCACCGCGCCAGGTCCGCCGCTTCACCGAACAGGCGCTGTCGAAGCCGACGGAGGAGTTCGTGCGCTCGCACGGCCTCCGGCTCGTGGTCTCCGCGGTCGCCGAACTGGAATCGGGCAATCTGGACGCGGCGTGCGAGCAGGGGGTGCGGGCGGTCGAGGTCGCCGGGCGTATCTCGTCCGCACGGACGACGGAGTACGTGAAGGACCTGCTGCACCGCCTGGAGCCGTACGGGGACGAGCCACGGGTCGTCGAGCTGCGGGAGAGGGCGCGGCCGTTGCTGATGGCCCCCGCGTAGGCGCCGCCGGATGCGCCGGACGGGGCCTTGGCGCCGTCCGCGGCGCCTTCCGTGAGCGGTTCTCACGCGGTTCTCCGGGGCTGTCAGGTCTGCTGTCCGGCCTGCGTTTGAAGTCACTGTCAGTGGCGCAGTGCACTATCGGAAGCGGGAGGTGGTGCGGGTGCGGGCGGCAAGCGCGTACGACTGCGACGTGCTGGTGATCGGCGGCGGCATCGTCGGTCTGTCGACGGCGTATGCGATCACGCGTGCCGCACCGGGCACCAGGGTGACGGTGCTGGAGAAGGAGGCGGGACCGGCCCGGCACCAGACGGGCCGCAACAGCGGGGTCATCCACAGCGGGATCTACTACCGCCCCGGCTCGCTCAAGGCGCGATACGCGGTGCGGGGCGCGGCCGAGCTGGTGAAGTTCTGCGCGGAGTACGGCATCGCCCACGCCGTCACCGGCAAGCTGATCGTCGCCACGGAGCGGGCCGAGCTGCCCCGGCTGCACGCGCTGGTGCAACGCGGCCGGGAGAACGGCATCCCGGTGCGGGAGCTGGGCCCCGCGCAGATCGCGGAGTACGAGCCGGAGGTGCGGGGGCTCGCGGCCATACACGTCGGGACGACGGGGGTGTGCGACTTCGTCGGGGTCGCCCGGCAACTGGCCCGGGCGTCCGGGGCGGAGATCCGGTACGGGGCGCGGGTGGTGCGGGTGGACCGCCGCCCGGAGCGCGGTGTCGCGGTGCTGACAGCCGCCGGGAGCGTCGTACGTGGGCGGGTGCTGGTGAACTGCGCCGGGCTGCACTGCGACGAGGTGGCGCGGCTGACCGGGGACGAGCCCGGGATGCGGATCGTGCCGTTCCGGGGGGAGTACTACGAGCTGGCGCGGCCCGAGCTGGTGCGCGGTCTGGTGTATCCGGTGCCGAACCCGGCGTTCCCGTTCCTCGGGGTGCATCTCACCCGCGGGATCGACTCCGGCGTCCACATCGGCCCCAACGCGGTCCCGGCGCTGGCCCGGGAGGGGTACGGCTGGGGGACCGTACGGCCGCGCGAGGTGGCCGGGACGCTGGCCTGGCCCGGCGCCTGGCACATGGCCCGCAGACACTGGCGGTACGGGGCCGGGGAGTTCCACCGCTCGGTGTCGAAGCGGGCGTTCGCCATGGAGGTGCGCAGACTGCTGCCGGCCGTGACGCGGGACGACCTGGTGCGGGCCGCCGCGGGGGTGCGGGCGCAGGCGCTGCTGCGGGACGGGACGCTGGTGGACGACTTCCTGCTCCGCGAGGGGCCGCGGGCGATCCATGTGCTCAACGCGCCGTCGCCCGCGGCCACCGCCTGCCTGCCGATCGGAAGAGAGGTGGCCCACAGGGCGCTGACCGCCCTCGACGCCGTGTGACGCCCCCTCCGCCGCTCCGAACGCGCCCGGCCGACCGGGGAAACCCCAGCCCCCGCAAACCCGACCGGGAAACCCCGGCGACCGGGGGCCCGGGACAGCGAGGACGGACCCGGGGGCGGGGAGGGGCCGAGCGGCCAGGACGGACAGAGAGCGGTCGGGGAGGCCCCGGGGACAACCGGAAAGACCCGGGGGCCGCCGGGAAAAGTGCCGGACACGGGGCGGCTCCGGATGACCAGGAGGCCCGGGGCGGCCGGGACGCTCCCGAACGCCAGGAAGGACCGAGGGCAGCCGGGAGGGCCCTGGACGGCCAGGAAGGTTCCGGGACGGCCTGGACGGTGTCGGGCGGTCTGGGCGGACCTGGGGCGGTCGGCGAGGAGCCGCGACCGACGGGGCAGACCTGGGGCGGTCGGGCAGGAGCCGAGGGCGTCGGGGACAGGCCGCGACCGACAGGGAGGAGCGGGGGCCGACGGGGCGAACCTGTGGCGGTCGGGCATGAGCGGGGCCGTCGGGGACGGGCCGGGGCCCACAGGGCGAACCTACGGCCGACGGCCAGGAGCAAGAACCCTCAGGCGCGAGCCGCGACCGACGGGACGAACCTGGGGTGGTCGGGGACGGGGGCGGACCTGGACGGTCGGGCAGGAACGAGAGCCGTCGGGGACGAGCCGGAACCCACGGGACGGGGACGGACCGGGGCCCACCGGGCGAACCTGCGGTCGACGGGCAGGAGCAAGAACCCTCAGGCGCGACCGACCCGACGGACCTGGGGGGCAGGGAGGAGCGTTGCAGGTGGTGGGGTGGGGAGCTGCGTGCCGAGTGTGGGGTGGGCGTTGTTTGGCGGGGTGTGTGAGCGGTCCTGTGCAGGGGCGCTTGACGCGGTGCCGGTGTTGGGGGGCCGTTTGGTTTGTTGGGGAGCACATAAAATCGAGTCACTGTGGCTGACTCCGTGAACACACCCGAAACCCCTGGCGCCCACCCGGCCACCCCGGGTGAGCTGCCGCACCCGCATGCCCCGGGCGTCTCCATCCGGCACACCCGGGCCAAGGGTGAGCCGCGGTTCCCGGACGGTCCCCGGGCCGACCCCGCCGGCTCGCACTTCGAGCGGCGGATCCGGAGCTTCCAGCCGCGCCGCAGCCGGGTGACCACGGGGCAGGCGGACGCGTTGCAGCGGCTGTGGCCCAAGTGGGGCCTGGACATCGACGGACAGCGGACCGTCGACCTGGAGGAGCTGTTCGGCAACGAACGGCCCGTGGTGCTGGAGATCGGCTTCGGCATGGGCGAGGCCACCGCGCAGATGGCCGCCGCGGACCCCGAGGTCAACATCCTCGCCGGGGACGTGCACACCCCGGGACAGGGCAACCTGCTCAATCTGGCCGACCGGATGGGGCTGTCCAACATCCGGGTGGCGAACGGGGACGCCATCATCCTGCTCCGCGAGATGCTGCGCCCCGACTCGCTCGACGGGCTGCGCGTCTACTTCCCCGACCCCTGGCCCAAGAAGCGGCACCACAAGCGCCGGCTGATCCAGCCGGAGTTCCTCACGCTGGCCGCCTCCCGGCTCAGGCCCGGTGCGCTCGTGCACTGCGCGACGGACTGGGAGCCGTACGCCGGGCAGATGCTCGACGTGCTGACCGCACACCCGGACTTCGAGAACACCCGGCCGGACGGCGGTTTCGCGCCGCGTCCCGGGTTCCGGCCGCTGACCCGTTTCGAGGCCCAGGGACTGGACAAGGGTCATGTCGTGAACGATCTGCTCTTCCGCCGCGTACCGCACCGGGGGCAGCAGCCAGAACGGCGATGACAGCGGTTCCCCCACCGGATCCATCGTCAGGTGATCGTTAGGGTCGATGCCGTGGCCACCTCCTCCCCGTACCCGACGTACCCCGCCGACGCGGGTGACCGCCCGTTCCGGGCCGTGCGCTGGTGGCAGCGCGGATGGGTGCGCTACGGAGCGCTGATCATCCTGCTCGCGGTCTCCGGGCTGGTCATCCTGGCGCTGGTGCGCGAGCAGACCGGCACGGAGGGGTTCCTGGTCGGCCTGGGGCTCGCCGTGCTGCCGGTGCCGCTGCTCCTGGCGGCCTTCCGGTGGCTCGACCGGGTCGAGCCCGGACCCTGGCGCAACCTGCTGTTCGCGTTCGCCTGGGGTGCGTGCGCGGCCGCGCTGATAGCCATCGTCGCCAACAGCTTCGCCACGCGATGGATAGCCACGACGACGGCGGATCCGACCAGCGCGGACACCCTCGGCGCCACGGTCATAGCGCCCGTCGTGGAGGAGACGGCCAAGGCCGCGGCCGTCCTCCTGGTCTTCCTCTTCCGCCGGCGCGACTTCACCGGGATCGTCGACGGGGTGGTGATAGCGGGGGTCACCGCCACCGGGTTCGCCTTCACCGAGAACATCCTCTACCTCGGTACGGCCTTCGGCACGGACCAGCTCACCGGCGACCGCGGCATCGCCTCCGTCACCGCCGCCACCTTCTTCGTGCGCGTCATCATGTCCCCGTTCGCGCACCCCCTCTTCACCGTTCTGACCGGCATCGGCTTCGGCGTCGCCGCGCGCGCCGCGGACCGCGGGCCCGCGCGGCGGGTCCTGCTGCCGCTGTGCGGGCTGCTGCTGGCCATGGGCATGCACGCGTTCTGGAACGGCTCGTCCACCTTCGGCGAGTACGGGTTCTTCGCCGTGTACGGCGCGTTCATGGTGCCCGCGTTCGGGCTGCTGACCTGGCTGGCGATCTGGACCCGGCAGCGCGAGCTGCGGATGGTGCGGGAGGAGTTGCCGGCGTATGTGTTCGCGGGCTGGCTGGGGCCCGCGGAGCCGTTCGCGCTGGGCTCGATGGGGGCGCGGCGGCTGGCCCGGGACTACGCCGGTCACCACCTCGGCAAGCAGGCGGCGCGGGTGGTGGCCCAGTACGAGGCGTACGCGACGTCCCTGGCGTTCCTGCGGCAGCGCGGCCGGCGGGGACGGGCGGGCGCGGACTTCGTCGTACGGGAGCGGGAGTTGCTGGCCGAGCTGTGGCAGCGGCGGGAGGTGGCACGGCCGGCTCTGGAGTACGCGGCCCGGTCGAACGCGCCGACGTGGCCGGGTCCCGGCGCACCGACGCCGTACGGCTACTCGGTGCCGCCCCCCGCCCATCCGACGGTGTCGTACCCGACGTACAACCCTTACCGGTCATAACCCTGGACGCCGACCCGAGCCACCCCACCGCGAAGCCCCCCGAACGCCGGCAGGGGGGCGTGGAGTCAGGACGATGCCTGGGTGAGGCGGTCGGTCTCCTCTTGCGTCAGGGTCAGGTCGGCCGCGGCGAGCAGGGCCGGGAGCTGGTCCACCGTCCGGGCCGAGGCGATGGGGGCGACCACCGTCGGCTGGGCCGCGAGCCACGCCAGTGCCACGCTGGGCACGGCGACACCGTGGGCGGCGGCGATCTCGTCCAGGGCCGTGAGGACCTTCTGGCCGCGCTCGCTCCGCAGGTGCTTGGCCGCGCCCCCGGCCCGCACGCTGTCCACGGTCGTACCGGGGCGGTACTTGCCGGTGAGGAAGCCGGCGGCCAGGGAGTAGTACGGGAGCGCGGCGAGGCCGGCGCGGGCGGCGACGTCCTGGAGCGGGCCCTCGTAGGTGTCGCGTGAGACCAGGTTGTAGTGCGGCTGGAGCGCCACGTACCGGGCCAGGCCCTCGCGGTCGGAGAAGTCAAGGGACGCCTGTAGCCGCTCCGCGCTGATGTTGGACGCGGCGATGTGCCGCACCTTGCCGGCCCGCACCAGTGCGTCGAGCGCGCCGATGATCTCCTCGACCGGCACGTCCGGCTTGTCGTAGTGCGTGTAGTAGAGGTCGATGTGGTCGGTGCCGAGCCGGCGCAGCGAGGCGTCCGCCGCGGCCTTGATGTTGGCGGCGGACAGTCCCGGGTAGTCGGGATGCTGGCTGACCTTGGTGGCGATCAGGACGTCCGAGCGGTTGCCGCGCGCCTTGACCCACTTGCCGATGATCGTCTCGGACTCGCCGCCCTTGTTGCCCTCGACCCATGCCGAGTAGGAGTCGGCGGTGTCGATGAGGTTGCCGCCGGCGGCCGTGTAGGCGTCGAGGACGGCGAAGGACGTGGGCTCGTCGGCGCTCCAGCCGAAGACGTTGCCGCCGAGGGCGAGCGGGAAGACCTCAAGATCGGAGGGGCCCAGTTGTCGAAGGGAAGTCATACTCGGGTTCAACGCGCCCGCCGGAAGCCTCGATTCCAGCGCCGTACGCAAAGACCGTGCAAACACCGGACCGGCAGCCCTGACGTCGGGGGGATGGGCGCCAGGACCGCCGGGGAACCGGGGGGTGTGCGGGGATGTGCCGGGGGGGTCAGGGGTTGAGGCCCTTGGCGTCTGGGTCAGGGGTTGAGGCCCTTGCCGCGCAGCCAGGCCATCGGGTCGATGCCGCTGGACGCGCCGCCGGAGTGGACCTCCAGGTGGAGGTGGGGTCCGGTGACGTTGCCCGTGGCGCCCACGCGGCCGATGACGTCCCCGGTGTTGACCTTCTGCCCGACGCTGACGCTGATCGACGACTGGTGGCAGAACCACAGCTCGGTGCCGTCGTCCAGGGTGAGGATCGTGCGGTAGCCGTAGGAGCCGGCCCAGCCCGCCTCGGTGATCGTGCCGGTGTGGACGGCCTTGATCAGTGTGCCCGTGGGGGCGGCGAAGTCGAGGCCGGTGTGGTAGCCGGAGGACCACATGGAGCCGGCCTGGCCGAAGGTGCCGGTGACCGTGTACGAGGAGGTCGGCAGGGTGTACTGCTTGGCCAGCGCGGCCAGCCGCGCCTCCTCGGCCTTCTTCTTGGCGGCGGCCTCCGCCTTCTCCTTGGCGGCGGCGGCGCGGGCCGCGGCCTCCTTCTCCGCCTTGGCCGCCGCGTCGGCGACCTCCTGGTCGGCGGCGGACACGGCCGCGGCGACGGCCTTGGTCTCGGCCTGGCCCTGCTGCTGCTCGGCCTGGGCCATGATGCGGTTGCGCAGCGCCTCGCCGGCGTCGGCGGTGCCCTCGGCGCTGTCGGCCTCGGTCACGCCGACGCTGCTCAGGGCGGTCGCGGAGCCCTTGGTGGCCTGGGCGCCGGCGCCGTCGCCGAGCAGGGAGCCGACGGAGGGCAGGTCGGGCATGGAGATGGACACCGGCGGCTTGCCGGTGTTGGCGCTCGCCATGCCCCCCGCGCCGACGGCGGCTATCACGCCGACGCCGAGGACCGCGGAGCTGCGGGCGAGTCCGCCGCCGCCACGCTGCTTGGCGACGCGGTGCCGGCCGCGCAGCGGGCGGATGGAGTCCTCGGTGGGGTTCCACTCCTCCCAGGGGCCCTCGTCGGTGCGGTAGGTGCCGTAGCCGAAGGTCTCGGTGCCGTACTGGCTCGGCGCGAACGGGGCTTGTGGGGCGGGCCGGTTGGACGCCACTCGGGCGTGCTCCTTTCCTTCCTCCGCCTACCGGGTTAGCTGACGGGTTCGGAGCAGGAAGGTCTCCTACGCGCGTATACCGGCCGTGTCTCCACGGCGGTGTCCGCGTGATTCACCCCAAGGTGGTGGTTCCCCGGTTCCCTTGCGGGATTCGGCGCGTGAGCACGGAGCCGCCTCTTGTGACGGCTGGGACGACCGCGCTGCGTTATCGAACGTTAATAGACCCGGCGGGCAGATTCCAAGCCGTTCCACTTGATCGTTAACGCTTTCGGACGGGAATTTACCGCCCATGACCGGCGAAAACCGGGCGAGTTGGCCCCTGGCGCACGGAAACTCGGGCAACCCATGGGACTTGACGGTGTGTCAGTTGTTATGCGGAGGGCGGTCGTCCGATCACCGCTCGTGACGGTGGGCTCGTGACCGTGAGCGGGTCGCGTATCCGTGAGCGAGCCGCGTCACCGTGGGCGGAAAAAACTCAGGGCCGGAATCCATGTACTGGATTCCGGCCCTGAGCCTTCAGTAGCGGGGACAGGATTTGAACCTGCGACCTCTGGGTTATGAGCCCAGCGAGCTACCGAGCTGCTCCACCCCGCGTCGGTGTTCCACCAGTGTACGCCATGCGCAGGACCGCGAGCACACGGATAACCCCCCGGACCCGCGCGGCCTTCAGTTCGGTCGCGGAAGGGTGTCGAGCCAGCCTCCGATCACCTCACGGACCGCGGGTGCGCACTCGACCTGCGGGTTGTGACCGGCGCCGTCGAGGACCACAGCGGTCATGCGGGGGTAGTGGTCGAGCAGGGCAAGCTGGTCACGCCAGCCCACGAGGGCGTCCTGACGTGTGGTGAGCAGAAGATGCCGGCCGTGGTGGACCACGCCCGGGCTCTCGGGCCACTGCGGCAGGAGGAAGTCCGCGTCGAGTTCGGCGGCGGCACGGCGGTCGTGCACCCGCCAGCCGGGGAGGATGTGCTCCTCGAAGAGAGCCCAGCTCTCCTCGGTGTGGCGGGCCATCACGGCACGGAACAGTTGAAGGTCCTCTTCGTGGGCGAGGCGGGCAAGGAGTGCGTCGTCGCGCTCGACCACGGTGCTGTCGGGCAGGGTACGTTCGGCGCCCCAGCGGACGACGGGAACGAGCAGCGCGGAGCCGAGCACCTGCTCACCGAAGCGCGCGGTCACGGCGCGGGCGATCTGCCCGCCGAAGGACTGCCCGAGAACGGCGAAGGGCCGGTCGCCGACGGTGGCGCGGATCCAGTCGATGACGGCGTCGGCCATCGTGGCCGCCGACGTCGGGCCGGACAGGCGCGGACTGTTGCCGTGCCCGGGCAGGTCGGGGTACAGCCTGCGCCAGCCGGACCGGCCGGTGAAGGCGGGTTCCAGCGGCAGGAGCAGCCGGTGATCGATGGTGTAGCCGTGGATCAGGACGATCGGTGTGCCGTCGCCGAATTCGGTGTGCCAGAGGGCGGAGTCGTTCATGGCTCAAGCCTGCAACCTTGACGCACATGTCAAGGTCAAACGAGTCGTACGGCACGCTTCCGTCCGGTGTCGAGCGAGTGGTCAGGCGAGGCTCTTGACCACCGCAAGGTACTCGTTAATGGCATCGCGGTTGCGAGTCAGGCAGTCGATGCGGCGCGCCATCTTCTCGCCCTCGCATTCCAGCGTGGCGATCATCTCCGGTGTGGCGTCCGTGAAGTGGATCGTCCGCGGGGCATCGAGGCACGGAAGTATCTGCCTGATGATCCGTGTGGGCAGTCCGGCGTCGAGCAGACCGCGGATCTGGAGCACGCGGTCGACGAGGTAGTCGTCGTAGTCGCGGTACCCGTTGTCCTGACGGCGCGGGGTGATCAGCCCCTCACGCTCGTAGTACCGCAATGATCTGGCGGAGGTCTCCGTCAGCCGGGCAAGTTCACCGATGCGCATGTGAGCAGCCTCACGTCCGGTCGGGGCAGGGTCGGATAGACCTTGACATTGATGTCAACCCTAGACGATGACGCCCATGGATCAACTGAACATCCGCCCCGGCCTCCATCCCCGCATGTCGGCGGACCGACTGCCGCTCTCGGGCCTGCTCGCGCTCGGTACGGCCGGATTCGTCACCGTCATGACCGAGGCCCTCCCGGCGGGCGTCCTCCCGGCCATGAGCGCGGACCTCGGCGTGAGCCAGGCGCATGCCGGACAGACGGTGACGCTCTACGCACTCGGTTCCGTCCTGGCGGCGGTCCCCCTCACCACCGCCACCGCCTCATGGCCACGCAGACGCCTGCTGCTCACGGCGATCTGCGGCTTCGCCGTGGCCAACGCGGTCACGGCGTTCTCGACCAGTTATCCACTCACCATGGCCGCGCGCTTCCTGGCCGGTCTGGTCGCGGGGCTGCTCTGGGCCCTGCTCGCCGGGTACGCACGCGGCATCGTCGCCCCGGAGCGACGCGGCCGAGCGATGGCCGTCGCCATGGCCGGCACGCCCGTTGCGCTGTCCGTCGGGGTACCTGCGGGGACATTCATGGCCCAACTGATCGGCTGGCGTTCCACGTTCGGGCTGATGAGTGTGCTCGCCCTGATGCTGGTCGGCTGGATTCTGCGGAAGCTTCCGGATCTGCCGGGGCAGAGTGAGCATGTCCGGGCCATACCGGTCGGCAGGGTGCTGAGAATCCCGGGCGTGGCTCCCGTCCTACTGGTGACGGGCGCCTTCGTTCTCGCACACAACATCCTCTACACCTACATCGCGGCTCTCGCGGCGGCGGCGCGGATCGAGGACCGCGTGGATGCGGTGCTGCTGGTCTTCGGAGCATGCTCACTCGCCGGCATCTGGATCACAGGGATGCTGATCGATCGGCACCTGCGACCGTTGATGATCACGGCAGTCGCGCTGTTCGGCACCGCGGCGCTCGGTTTGGGCGTGTTCATCCACCTGCCCTGGCTGCTCATCGCCTGCTCGGCCTTGTGGGGTCTGTCCTTCGGCGGTGCGGCGACTCTCCTGCAGACGGCCGTCGCCGACGCGGCGGCCCACGCCTCGGACATCGCTCAGTCGCTCCTCGTGACCTGCTGGAACGCCGGTATCGCCGGCGCGGGCGTGGCCGGCGGAATGCTGCTGGACCGTGAAGGGCCCGAGGCGCTGCCATGGACGGCACTGGCTCTGCTTGCGGTCGGCCTGACCGTGACCGTTGCCGCGAACCGGCACGGGTTTCCCAGCCGCTCCCCGCGGGGCACGAGGCCGTACGCCGACCGGTGAACTCAGGAGAACCGAGCCGTGCGCAACCGGATCGCGGATGCCGCGGCGAACACCGACGACCTCGTCGTCGCGCACCCCGGCCGACCCTCAGCCCCGTCGGTGCGCTCAGTCGAGCAGATGGCGGTTGGGCTTCCTGGCCGCGGCCTCGTACTCGGGCAGCACGACGACGTCGACGCCCGCGGCCGTCAGCAACCCGCTCCCGTCGGCCCCCGCTACGAACGTGTCCGGCTCACGCCAGGCCGTGACCACCCGTCGCACCCCCGCGTCCAGGATCAGCCGCGCGCAGGGCGCGGGCCGCGAGGCCCGCCGGGCGCACGGCTCAAGGCTGCTGTAGACCGTGGCCCCGGCCAGCCGCGGATCCGCCGGGTCGGTCTTGGCGAGCGCGGCCTCCTCCGCGTGGACCACGGGGTCGCCCTCCTCCCGGGAGAATCCGCGGGCCAGCTCCGTGCCGTCCGCGGCCACCACGACCGCGCCCACGCTGAACGCCGTCCGCGAGGGCGGGCAACGCTCCGCCAGTTCGCAGGCGATCCGCAGCCAGTGCCGGTCCGCGGCGACGGCCGCCGTACCGCTTCCCGGGGCGGTCGGCTCGTACCGCATCAGGACCACGTCCTCGATCCGCCGGGTCTCCAGGAGCCGCAGCCGCCCGCGCTGGTACTGCCCCGGCCCAAACAGCCGGGGGGCCGCCGGATCGCCGACGACCAACGGGGCGACGACGAGCTGGAGTTCGTCGGCGAGGCCCTGCCGGAGCAGTTGCGTGTGGACGGTCCCGCCGCCCTCCACCATCAGGCGCCGCACCCCGCGCGCCGCGTACAGGTGGGAGAGGATGGTCGGCCAGTCGAGGCGGGGGCCCAGCGGGACGACGTCGGCCGCGATGCCGGCTCGCCGTGCCCGCTCCGCGCCCTCGTCCGTGGCGTAGAGGATCTTCTCGCCGCCGGTGTGCCAGAACCGCGCGTCCGGGTCCAGGTCGCCCGAGCCGCTGACGGCGACCTTGAGCGGGTACTCCGGCCGGCCGGCGGCGAGCCGGGCCGCGCGCCGCCCGGGCGCGTTGACCAGCAGCCGCGGGTTGTCGGCGCGGATCGTGCCCGCGCCGATCAGGATCGCGTCGACGGACGCCCGCACCGCGTCGACCCGGTCGAAGTCGGCCGGGCCTGACAGGAGCAGCCGCTCGGGGCCGGTGTCGTCCAGGAAGCCGTCGAGGGAGACGGCGGCGGACAGCAGGACGTACGGGAAGGGCATCGGCGTGCTCCAGCGTGGAGACGGACGGGCTGGCATCGGGCGGGCCGGTTTCGGCGGCCCCGGATCGGGCGGGGCCGGTTTCGGCAGCTGCGGGTCGGGCGGGCTTGGTTCAAGTTTGAAACAAACTTACACTGGCGGCATGACGACCCGCTGGCTCACCCCCGAGGAGCAGCGCGCCTGGCGCGCGTACATCGCGGCCTCCCTGCTGCTGGAAGACGCGATCGACCGGCAGCTCCAGCAGGACGCCGGCATGCCTCACCTGTACTACTCCATCCTGGCCAACCTCTCCGATGCACCGGAGCACCGGCTGCGGATGACCGACCTGGCCGAGCGGTCGAAGATCACCCGCAGCCGGCTGACGTACGCGGTGACCCGGCTGGAGAAGGACGGCCTGGTCCGGCGCGAGGGATGCCCGTCGGACCGGCGCGGCAGCATCGCCGCGCTGACGGAGGCGGGGGTGGCGGCCCTTGAGCGCACGGCACCCGGGCACGTCGAGACGGTGCGCGCCGCCGTCTTCGACCACCTCAGCGCGGAGCAGGTGGGGCAGCTGGAGGAGATCTGCACGGCGATCGCGCGGGGGCTGCACGGGGAGGGTGCGCGCCCCACGCCCGAGGACCTGCCCTGGCGGCGCCGGTCCACGCCCTCCTGTTCCTGAGCCCTGTTCCTGAGTCCTGTTCCTGAGCGCGCCGGGCCGCTGTCGCGGGCCCGAATTCCGGTTGCTTCAAATTTTGAACATGAGTAGGCTCCCCGCCGTAGCTCTGCTTCAAAACTGAAGCAGATTCGGCCTTCGGACCCGGAGAACCCGCATGCCCGACACCCCTGTCGCCACACCGCGCGCCCGCGTCCGGGTACCGCTGCGCTTCCAGGACGGATACGCCGTCGACGCCGACCTCGTCACCTTCCACGGCCTCGCGGACGGCAGGGAACACCTCGCCGTCGTCCTCGGCGACCCCGGCACCGTCCCGCTGGTCCGGCTGCACTCCGAGTGCCTGACCGGCGACGTCTTCGGCTCGGCCCGCTGCGACTGCGGCCCGCAGCTGCGCGAGGCGGTCGAGCGCATCGCCGACCGCGGTGGCGTCCTGCTCTACCTCCGCCAGGAGGGCCGCGGCATCGGCCTCTACAACAAGCTCGACGCGTACGCCCTCCAGGACCAGGGCCTGGACACCTACGAGGCCAACGCCGCGCTCGGCCTGCCCGAGGACGCCCGCGACTACACGCCCGCCGCCCAGATGCTGCGCGCCCTCGGCATCGAGGAGCTGGACCTGCTGTCCAACAACCCCGACAAGGCGGAGCAGTTGCGGACGCTGGGCGTCGGCGTCCGCGAGCGGGTGCCGACCGGGGTGTTCCGCACCGCCCACAACGTCCGCTATCTGCGGGCGAAGGTGCTGCAGACCCAGCACACGCTGCCGCTGGGCGAGCTGACGGAACGCAACGCCGGCTGACCCGGCCCCGCCGTCACCGCCCCGCGGTCACCGCCGGGACGGACGGGTCGGGAGCAGTGACGCGGGCAGCAGGGCCAGGGCGAGCAGGCCCGCCGCGACGGCGTACGCGACGCGGAAGCCCGCCGGGTCCGGTTCCGGGCCCGCGAACCCCAGCACCACCGTGAGCAGCGCCGTCCCCACGGACGCCCACAGCTGCCCGTTGATGCTCAGCGCCGTGCTCGCCGAGGCCACCCGGTCCTTCGGCAGGTCGCGGGTCGCCGTCGTCATCGTCGGCATCAGCACCATGCCGGCCCCGACGCCCATCACCGTGGCCGCGCCGACCACCCGCCAGGGCGCCACGCCTTCCTCACCGACCTGGAGTGCCGTCAGCGCCATGCCGAGCGCGCCCACCACCGTCCCCGCGCCGACCAGGCCCCGCGGCGAGATCCGGTCGACGAGCCGGGACGCCACCTGCATCGTCGTACCGACCGCGAGCCCGACCGGCGCTCCCAGCAGTCCTGCGGCCGTCGCGGTGACGCCCCGCTGCTGCTGCCAGTAGAGCGGCCCGAGCAGCATGGAGCCGAAGTAGCCGCAGGTGAACAGGGCGAGGGTGACGATGCCCGCGGCGAAGGTGCGGTCGCCCAGCAGCCGCAGGTCGAGCAGCGGCTCCCGGGCGGTCAGCGCCCGGCGCACGAAGGCGGCGGCCAGCAGCACGCCGGCGAGGGCGGGGACGAGCATCCCGGGCGCGCCGAAGTCGCCGCGCTCACCGCCCCGCGCGAGCCCGAACAGCAGCAGGGCCAGGCCCGGCGCGAGCATCAGCAGTCCGGGCACGTCCAGGGCGGACGCCACCGCCCGGCGGGGCACGTCGGCCGGCAGCAGCTTGGCGGCGAGCGCCAGGGCGAGCGCCCCGACGGGCAGGTTGACCAGGAAGATCCAGTGCCAGGACGCGATGTCGATCAGCCGGCCGCCGAGCACCGGACCGGCCACCGGGCCGACCAGGACCGGCAGCCCGAGCAGGCCCATCGCCCGCCCCAGCCGGCCGCGGTCCGCGACCCGCATCACCATCGCCATGCCGACCGGCATCAGCAGCCCGCCGCCCAGCCCCTGCACCGCGCGGAAGGCGATCAGGCTGCCCGCGTCCCAGGCGCAGGCCGCGAGCAGCGAGCCGTGCGTGAACAGCACGAGGGCGGTCAGATAGGTGCGCCGGGCGCCGATGCGGTCCATGGCCCAGGCCGCGGTCGGGATGACCGCGGCGAGTGCCAGGGTGTACGCGGTGGCCGTCCACTGGATCGTCTCCAGGGGGGCGTCGAACGACTCCGAGAGGCTGCGCATCGCGACGTTGACGATGGTCATGTCGAGCACCGACATCACGGACCCGGTGGTCACGACGGCGAGGACGCGGTACAGCCCGGTGGCGTCGAGCGCGTCGGCCCGCCCCGCCCGGGTTGCCGCGGCACCGGCCTTCGGGGCGGTCATGCCGGGCCGACCTCAGCCCGCGTACGGGCGGTCCGCGCGGGCCGCCCGCAACGCCCGTCCCCACCAGGCGAGTTGGCCGAGCATGCCCTTGGCGGCGCCCGCGCACACGGCCGCGTCGCGCGGCGCGCCGTCCTCGCCGAGGCCCGACCACGGCCCGTGCAGGCTGACCGAGTCGCGCACCGTCACGGCGTGCAACTCGGCGAAGACCAGCCGCAGTTGCTCGACCGCGCGCAGACCGCCGCCGAGACCGCCGTACGACACGAAGCCGACCGGCTTGGCCTGCCACTGCGCGTGGTGCCAGTCGATGAAGTTCTTCAGCGCGGCCGGGAAGCTGTGGTTGTACTCGGGAGTGACGACGACGAAGGCGTCCGCGTCGGCCAGGCGCGGTGAGACGTCCGCCAGCGCGGCGACGGCCTCCTCGCTCGGCGTGCCGCCCCAACCGGGCATGACCAGCGGCAGCCGTACGTCGGCGAGGTCGATGACGTCGAGGTCGAACCCGGCGTCCGCGGCGGCGGCACCGGTGAACCAGTCGGCGACGGCCCGGCCCTGACGTCCCTCGCGGACGCTGCCGACGAGCACGGCGAGGCGGAGCGGCGGATCGCCGGCGGCGGAGCCACCGGCGGCGGGCGCGGCTTCGGTGACGGACGTGGGCATGGGTGTCCCCCTCTGCATGGCCGGCCGGTGGCCCGTACGGCCCACCGGTGGCCCGGTACGGGCCTCGTTCCGGTAAAGTACAACGAGCGTTGTAAAACTACAACGCTCGTTGTACTTCGGTGGCCGCACACCGTCCGCCGTACCGCACATCCACCCCCGAGGAGGCGCGCGTGGGCAGCAGCAACGAGGCCCGGATGGCACAGGCGCGGCGCGAGGTCCCGCCGCGACGGCTGGCGAAGCAGATCGCCATCGCGAGCGCGTCCTGCACGGTGTTCGGCCGCGAGGGCTACACCCGCGCCTCCATCGACGCGCTCGCGGCGGCGGCCGGGGTCTCCACGCGGACGCTCTACAACCACTTCCCCGGCGGCAAGGCGGCCCTGTTCCGCACCGTCGTCACCTGGACCTCGACCGAGGTACGGGACGCCCAACTCCGGTGTATCGAACCTCTGTTGAACCCGGAGCGCCCGCCCGGCCCGGCGGACCTGGAACCCGACCTGGTGGCCCTGGCCCGCGGCTTCGTCGACCTCATGACCGAGTACCCCAACCACTTCGCCCTGGTCCGCCACATCCACGCCGAGGCCGACCACGTGCCCCCCGAGGTCCTGGCGGCCTGGCAGGAGGCGGGCCCGGTACCGGTCGGCCGCGCCCTGGCCGACGCGATGACGGCACTCGCCGAGGCGGGCCTGATCGACGTACACGGAGACGCGGACCTGGCGGGCGCCCACTTCATGGCCCTGATCTCCCACACCATCGTCCAGCTCTCCCACTACGGCGTACGCCCCCTGCCACCACAGCAGATGGAGCGGCTGATCAAGGGCGGGGTGGGGGCGTTCCTGCGGGCGTACGCGGTGAGTTGAGGGTGGGGGTCATACCGGCGTACGCGGCGCACTGACCGGTGGGCATGCCGGCATGCACGATGCGCCGACCGGTGGGCTCATGCCGGCGTACGCGGTGCGCCGACCGGTGGGGGCATGCCGGCATGCGCCGTGAGGCGACGGTGGGGGTCATGACGACGTGCACGGTGCACTGACCGGTGGGTTCACGCCGGCGTACGCCGTGAGGCGACGGTGGGGGTCATGACGACGTGCACGGTGCACTGACCGGTGGGTTCACGCCGGCGTACGCCGTGAGGCGACGGTGGGGGTCATG
>NZ_JBIWKB010000042.1:32639-62712 GCF_044765425.1 Streptomyces sp. NPDC102462
CATGACGACGTGCGCGGTGCACTGGCCGGGGGGGGTTGTGTCGGCGTACGCCGTGCGCTGACGGGGTGGGCCGGCCGGACGGCGTACGCCGTGCGCTGCCGAACCGGACGCGCGCCCTCACCGGGCCGTGTCCGGCGGACGGACTCCTCAGCGCGAACGGCGGGCTCCGCGCCGCGCGTCACGCCTGAGCCCCCGCAGGCCGTCACGGAGGTTCACATACTCCAGGACGGCGGCCACCCCGGAGCCCACCCAGCGCAGCACGCGAAGCGCCACACCCGCCGTGTCCTGCACGATCTCTTCCCTCCCCGAGGACCGGTGTCCCCGCCAAAGCTACCCCGACACCACATGCGCGCCCGTCACCCGGATGTCCCGCCCGGCTCGACGGCCCGGTGCGCCGGCACCAGCATGAGCCTGGGTACCACCGGCGGACCTTTGGCGCCTCTCAGGCCCGCCGCGGCAGGTCCCCCACAGGGTGTGCCCCTCGCAGACGCCGATGCCATGCGAGGGGCACACTCACTTCTGCCCCTTCTCCTTACGGCCCGGCCCAGGACCCGGCTCCGCAACGGCCTGCCGTTCACAAGGAGACAAAGGTGCATCATGCGCACGTTCTTCCTGTCGGCAGAGGCTGGCAGCGCCTCGTCGGCATGCGGTCTCATGAACAGCATCCACTGAGCGCGCCCCGCTCGACACCTCGACGATCCGACTCGACCGGATCATCCGCCCACGAGGCGGCCGTACCCCGCACACCGAGCGAAGGAGCGTTCAGCCATGCCGACCGCCCGCGAGTCCCTGGTGACCGTGCTCACCGGGAAGTTCGAAGTGCCCCCCGCCGACATTCGCGACGAAGCCCTGCTCAGCGAACTCGGCCTGGACTCCCTGGCCGCAGCCGAACTGCACGTCACGCTGAAGGACCAGCACCACGCACAGCACAAGACGGGCGAGATCAGCGAGAAGCTGACCCTGCGGGAAGCGGTCGACGTCCTGGCGTCCTGGCTGCCCGAGCCGAGCGCGGAGCCCACCCGGGCCGCGGACCGCACGCAGGCCACGCCGTGACCGGTGCCCGGCCGCGCCGGTCGGAGATCGCCGTCACCGGACTGGGCCTGGTCACACCCGCCGGCCTTGACACGGCCGCCACGTGGGAAGGCGTGTGCACGGGTGTCGCCACCGCCGCCCGCGATCCCCAACTGGACGCCCTTCCAGTGGACTTCTCCTGCCGTGTCCCCGGCTACGACCCGGCGACGATGTGCCCCGGCCCGCGCGCCTGGCAGTACGACCGCCACTGCCAGCTCGCCCTGACCGCGGCCCGCCAGGCCGTCACCGACGCCGGCCTCGATCTCGCGGCGCTCGACCGGGACCGGGTGGCGGTGGTGCTGGGCACCGGTCTGGGCGGCATCACCGCGCTGCTGACCCAGTACGACCGGTACCTGGCCGACGGCGCCGCCGCGGTCTCCCCGCTGCTGATGCCGCAGTACCTGCCGAACATGGCCGCCGCTCAAGTCGCCCTGCACCTGCGGGCCCGCGGACCCGTCCTGGCCACCGCGACCGCCTGCGCCACCGGGGCCACCGCGATCGGCACCGCATGGGACCTGCTGCGCTCGGGCGCCTGCGACATAGCGATCGCCGGCGGCACCGAGGCCGGCATCCACCCGTTGACCGTCACCGGATTCCACCAGATGGGCGCCCTGTCCACGCGCCGAGCCGACCCCGCCGCGGCCTCCCGCCCCTTCGACTCGGAACGGGACGGCTTCGTCATCGGCGAAGCCGCCGCCGTCCTGGTCCTGGAACCGGCGGCGGCGGCGCGCTACCGCGGGCAGCCCGGATACGCGTTGCTTGCCGGGTACGGCAACACGGACGACGCCCACCACCCCGTGGCCCCCGACCCCGACGGCCAGGGACTCGAACGTGCCGTACACCGCGCTCTGACCGGTGCGCATGCGACGCCGGACGAGGTGGACCACGTCAACGCCCACGGCACGGGCACCCGGCAGAACGACGCCGTCGAGGCCGCGCTGATCCACCGCATCTATCCCCGCCGCCCCTCGGTCACCGCCCCCAAAGGGGCCACCGGTCATACCCTCGGCGCCGCCGGCGCGGTCGAGGCGGCACTCACCGCGCTCACCGTCTTCCACGCCAAGGTGCCCCCGGTGGCCAATCTCACCGCGCAAGGCCCCGATACCGACCAGATCGACGCCGTCACCACCACGGTGCGCGAGCAACGCGTCCAACTCGCCGTCAGCCACTCATCCGGTTTCGGCGGCCACAACACCGCACTCGCCTTCCGGCCCCTCTGACTCGCTCCCGGACCACCCCAGCGAAGGGCATGCCCCCATGGACACCGCATCCGTGCCGCTCCTCGACGTCAGCGGTCGCATCTGCGTCACCCCTCCCTACTTCGCCCTGACCGATCTGCGCCAGACGGCTCCGGGCACGGTGACCGCCACCATCCCCGTCGAAACCGACGTCGGCCGCCAGGCCACACCGATCGGTCTCTTCGAAGCGGCACGGCACCTGGCCGTCCTGGGCCTGTCCGCGGCCTCCACGGTCAATCCCAGCCCGGACCGCCACTACTACCTCGCCCGCAGCGGAGTGGGCCAGTGGCTGGCCCCCGCCACCCCGCCCGGAACGCCCCCGCCCACGGCGCTGCGCGGCCACGCACAGGCCGTCTTCAGCGATCCGCGTCACGTCACCGCCCACACCAGGCTCACCGACCTCGACGGCACCGACCTCGCCACCCTCACGGTGACCTACGACGTACTCAGCGAAAAACTCTTCGCCCACTTCTTCGGCCAGCCCGGCCACACCGGCCGGCAGCCCGGCAACCCCTACGGCCGTCCGGTTCCGCTGAAGAACCTCAGCATCGGCGAGAACACCGTCAGCGCTGACATCGACATCACCCCCGACCTGTGCGCGGGGCACTTCGACGGCTACCCCGGGCTTCCCGTGGCCGTCACCGCCACCGCCATGACCACCCTCACCGACCACTGGGTCGCTCACACCCGCCCGACCGCGCGCTGGCGTCCCCGCTCGTTCAACCTCAAGGCCACCGAACTCCCCTGGGCCGGCAAGACCGTGACCGTGACGGTGCACACCGGCTCCGCCTGCAACGGGGCCTACGCGCTCCGCTGCACCGCCGAGATCGAAGGCAAGACCGTCACCACCACGGCCATGGTCATCGACCTGCTCTCCCCCGCTCCCTGACGCGATCCCCTGGCCCGGCCGGCCAGGACCGACCCGAAAAGACCACGAGCCCCAGTCCAGACCCACTCCGAACTGGGGCTCATCCGTAGGCCCTGTGGGACTCGAACCCACAACCAATCGGATCTTTCGGATCTCGAAGGCCATCGCGTCCCCGAAGCGCGGGTGTTGCGGTGATCGCTAGAACCCAAGCGGCCGTGCAGGGGGCGCTTCGTCATGCCCAGACCGACATGCCGCGCTACCCCGCCACTGGGTCGGCGTACCGTGACAGCGTGGCAAACGACGACTTGGGCCGAACTCTCCGACGCCTGCGCCGCCTGGCCTCCCTGACCCAAGAGGAACTGGCCGAGCGCTCCGACGTGTCCGTGGACGTCATCCGGCAGTTGGAGCAACGACGGAAACACTCGGCACGCTTGCCCACGCTTCACGCCCTGGCGAACGGCCTCGGCGTAGAACTGACGACTCTCCTTGGGGATCCTCCCGCAGTCTCATCGACGGGAGAGAACGACGGGCCACGATTCGTGGCGGTGCGGCGCGCCATCATGCCGGCTCTCTGGGGGCCAGCACCGGAGCCGCCGGGCCCCGACTTCTCGTTGACCGGATTGCGCGAGCAGATCGCGGACGGCTGGACGCAGTACCACGCCGCGGAGTTCGACACGGTGATGAAGGCGCTTCCCGACCTGATCTCGGATGCGCGCACCGCCACAGCGTCGTCCGACGAGGAGACCCGGAGGGGTGGCTTCGCAGCGCTGGGCAAGGCCCTTCAACTCGCCGGGCACGTCGCCGTGCGCATGGGGAAAACGGATCTCGCTCTGATCAGCCTGGAGCGCGCCATAGACGCCGCGGACCTGTCCTCCGACCCCCTGCTACGCCCCATGATCGTCAACTCCGTTGCGTGGACCTACCAGCGGCAGGGGCGTCTTGGCGACGCCCTGAGCATCGCCCTGCACGCCGCAGACGACATCCGAGACAGGGGGCATACGGGCACCGCTGACGGCCTCAAGGTCTGGGGCGCGCTGACCATGTCCGCCGCCACGTCTGCCGCACGCAGCAACGACTACAAGCGTGCAGCCGCGCTGATGGAGAAGGCGGAGACGGAAGCTGCCCGTGTGGCCAAGCTGCCGCAGGGCAGCGACAGCCGCATGGTCAGCGTGTTCAGCCCGTCGTCGGTGCGCATCGAGCGCGTCCGGCTAGCCGTCCAGTACGGCCACCCCGAGGACGCCCTGGCCCTCGCCAAGGGGATACGGCTGGGCAAGGACGTACCGCCATCCTGGCGAACGTGGCTGCTGCTGGACGTGGCCCGCGCTCATACGGATCTCGGGGACGCGGCGGGCGCCGTGAAGGCACTGGAGTCGCTTCGCCGTGCGGCACCGACGTGGATGCAGCATCACACCTTGGCGGTGGCCATCGTCCGTGATCTGTGGGCGCTCCCCAACCACCCTCCGGGGCTACGGCCGTTGGCAGAGTTCCTGGGGGTCGGCGAATAGCGTCGTGAAACTGGGACGCCACATCACTGTCACCCTGTGTAGCACGCCGATTCCATAAGTCGGACAGCGCCCCGGCGACCGCGCGAACGGTCCCGGGGCATGGCCGACTGCGAAGGAGTCGACATGTCGCACACTACTGCGGCCAGAGCACGAGCGGACCAACGCCCACCGGACATCGACGGGATGCGGGCGACGGTGGCCCGCCTGCTCGGCCCGGACGACGCCCCCGACGTACTGCCCCCGGCCGCCGACGAACTCCCCACCCTCGTCAGCACCCTGCGCGGGCACCTCGAACTGCTGGTGGCCGAGGTCGAGACGGCAGCCCTGCGCCTGCCCGACAGCAGCATTCCCCGCTACTGCGCGGTGGCCTGCGTCGGCGAGGCCAGAGGCAAACTGCGCGCCGAGCCGCGCCCCGGGCTCAGCGGAGCGGTCGCCTACGTCCGCCGCCTGGCCCGCGTGCTGCGTGCCCTGTGCGACCACTACGAGAACACCGGCAAGACGTCGTGAAAGCAGCCGGCGGACTGCTGCCCTCCCTGCCGCTGACGCCCGACTGACGCACTCCCCGGGCCACGGCCATACAAGCCCCCGCCCCGTCGCAGGATCCGCAAGACAGCGAGGCGGGCCCCGCCCTCTACCCGGCTGCGACCGAGGCGGGCAACCATGAATCACGGACGAAGGAGACACAAGATGATGCGTGTGATGACCCGCGGCGGCGGCGAAGGAGAAGGCGGCGACGGCCTGCCGGGTGAGCCCTGGCCGGGTCCGGAAGAGCCCCCGTCCCCCGACGGCGGCCCGAGGATCACCGGCTGATGGCGCCAACTGATCTGTCGGAGGAGCGGTCCAAGCTGGGCCGCTCTCTCCTGGCGCGCGGGGCCATGGCCCCGGACTGGCAGGACGCGTTCGAGGCAGTGCCGCGGTCCGCTTTCCTGCCGGAGGTGATCTGGCCGTTCGACATGGACTCGGGCACGCACGTCACCGTGGACCTGCGGGAGGAGCCGGGCCTGTGGTTCTCCTACGCCGACGCAGACGTTCCGATCGTCACGCAGTGGGACGACCAATCGCCTGGCGAAGGGCCCGTCCGCGTACCGACGTCATCGGCATCCATGCCGTCCGTCGTGTTCCGGATGCTCCGTGACCTGGACGTGCAGCCCGGGCACAAGGTGCTGGAGATCGGCACGGGCACCGGATGGAACGCCGCCCTCCTGGTACACCGGCTGGGGCTGGACAGGGTCACCAGCATCGAGATCGACCCGACAGTGGCTGAGGCCGCCCGAGAACGTCTCGCCGCTCGGGCACTGCTCGGTGCGGTCCTCACCCGGGACGGCGTGCTCGGCGACCCGACGGGGGCACCGTTCGACCGCCTCATCGCCACGGCCGGCATCCGCGCAGTACCGCCGCAGTGGATCCAGCAGACCCGGCCAGGGGGCATCATCGTCGCCCCCTGGGGCACGCATTTCAGCAACGCCGACGCCCTGGTCCGCCTTTCGGCCGGTACCGCGGAGGCGAGCGGCCAATTCACCGGGCCCGTGGAATTCATGAAGCTGCGCTCGCAACGGCTTCCGTTCGACGGCCACGGCGAGTACCTGAGCGGGGGCATGGCCGGTGCCGAGCGGTCCACGACGGAAGTGACCGAGGCCGAACTGCTCGGGGAAGGCCGCTTCGATCCGCGGACCTTCGCAATCGGTCTGCGCGTCCGCGACTGCCACCGCTCGGTTGCAGAGAAGCGGGACGGCGCCCGGCCGGTGTGGTTCTACGGGCTCACCGACCGCTCCTGGGCGTGTGTGATGTTCCGCGACGGCCAGGAAGCGACCGTGTGGCAGGCGGGCCCGCGGCGGCTGTGGGACGAGGTGCTTGAGGCTCTGGGCTGGTGGCTCGAAGTCGAGCAACCCGGCTTGGAGCGCTTCGGCCTGACGGTGGCCGCGGACGGCAGGCAACATGCGTGGCTGGACTCGCCAGCGGACGCCTGGCCGGTCTGACCGGTCCTCGTGGGGCCCTCGTCCGTCCGCCGGCGGGACGCCGATCCGGTCGGGGCCGCTCCATGTCTTGATCGCCTGCGCCTCGGGCGAGCTAACGATCACTGAGGGCCCGAAAACGCCGTGAGCCCCAGTCCAGATGTTCTCTGAACTGGGGCTCATCCGTAGGCCCTGTGGGACTCGAACCCACAACCAATGGATTAAAAGTCCACTGCTCTGCCAATTGAGCTAAGGGCCCAGGGCGATGTTGCCTCCCCGAGCATAGCCGGACGAGGCCGTGTCGCCGATCGGGTATCGAGGACACGGCCGCGTCGCGAGGACAGAACGACCGAAACCGGCTCGCATGGCAGGGGGCCACCAGTCCCATCGGTCGGCGGATCCCTCCAGGTTTCCTCGACTCATCGGCCCCAGATGCCCCGTAGCCCTCAGGCCCACCAGCCCAGGCCCCCGCAATCCCCAGCGTGTCAGTCGGCGCGGTCGCTCAAGGGTTGGCCAGGGTGTGCGTCGGGGCGGGGAGGGGTGGGCATCTGCTGGGTGAGGAACCAGTGGCGGGCGGAGGTCAGCCACCAGGTCGCGGCGGAGCCCAGGACGACCAGGACGGCGATGGGGGCGTAGTTGAAGGTCTCCCAGGTGACCGGGGAGACCTGGGGCAGCATGAAGAGGATCGTGATCACGCCGACCCACCCCACCGCGACGATCCCGATCGGCTGCGACCAGCGGCCCAGATGCCACGGCCCCCGCTCGAACGCCGCGCCCTTGCGGACCCGCAGCAGGGTCGGGACGACGTACGCGATGTAGAGGCCGATCACGGCGATCGAGGTCACGGCCGCGTACGCGGTCTCGTTGATCAGGTAGGGCAGCCCGAGGACGAGCGCGCCCGCCGCCGCCAGCCAGACCGCCGCCACGGGGGTGCGGGTGCGCGGGCTCACGGTGTGCCAGACCCGCGAAAGGGGCAGCGCGCCGTCGCGTGAGAAGGCGTAGATCATGCGGCTGTTGGCGGTCACGGACGCCATCCCGCAGAACAGTTGCGCGCCGATCACCACGAGCAGCAGCAGCTTGCCTGCGGTCGCGCCGAGCGCGTCGAGGAGGATCTGGGCCGGCGGTGCCCCCGTCGGCGAGTTCAGCGCCCCGTCGTACGACTGGATGGCGAAGGTGAAGCCGAGGAGGAGGACGAAACCGGCCACCCAGGACGTCCAGATGGAGCGGACGATGCCCTTGGGGCCGGCCGTCGCCGCGTCGTGGGTCTCCTCCGTCATATGGGCGGAGGCGTCGTAGCCGGTGAAGGTGTACTGCGCCATCAGCAGGCCGATCAGCACCACGTACCCGCCGCTGCCCCAGCCCGTGTTGTTCACGAACTCGGTGAACACGAAGGACGCCGAGCGGTGCCGGTCGGGTACGAAGGCCAGCGCGCCGACGATCAGGCCGACGCCCAGCACGTGCCACCACACGCTGACGCCGTTCAGGAAGGCGACGATGCGCACGCCGAAGGTGTTCAGCAGGCCGTGCAGCAGCAGGATCGCCGCGAACAGCAGGATGGTGCGGCCCGGGGTGACCTCGAAGCCGAACTGCAGATTCAGATAGGCGCCGAGGAAGGACGCGGCGCCGAAGTCGATGCCCGCCGTCACCGCGACCTGGCCCAGCACGTTGAACCAGCCCGTGAACCAGGCCCAGGCGGCGGCCGAGCGCGGCGGGGCCAGGCGGTGCGCCCAGAAGTACAGGCCGGCCGACGTCGGGTACGCCGAGCAGATCTCCGCCATCGACAGGCCCACGAACAGCGTCATGAGACCGACCGCCACCCAGCCCCAGGTGATCACCGCCGGGCCGCCGGTGTTCATCCCGAAGAGGTAGAGCGTCAGACAGCCGGACAGGACGGAGATGATCGTGAAGGAGACGGCGTAGTTGGAGAACGCCGACATCCGGCGGGCGAGGACCTGGGTGTAACCGAGCTGGGCAAGCCGTTCCTCGTCCGACGGCCGGCCCGCGATCGCCTCATCTGTCATGTCCCCAGCGATTCCCTCGCCGGGCGTATGACATGCGTCACACGGTGACCGGAAAGCGGCGGTCCGGGTGAACGCGCCGCTCCGGTCGGACGCGGAGGCCGGGCCCGGGGCCCAGACCCCGGGCCCCTCAGCCCCACAGACCCCGGGCTCCTCAGCCCCCCAGACTCCGGTGCTCTAGAAGAGCCCCTTGTAGGACTGCCAGCCGGTCGCGATGCGCACCCGCGCGGCGAACGACCCCTTGCCCGTGCCGGTCTGCCGGTACAGATTGCCCGCGGTGTCCCGCATGACCAGGTCGTTCTTGCCGTCACCTGTGATGTCCCCGACCCCGACGACCGCGTTGTACGAGGCCCCCCAGCCCGAGAAGACCTTCACCCGCTCCTTCACCTGGCCGGCCCCGGTGCCGTCGTAACGCCACAGCGTCCCGGCCTTGTCGAGCGCCAGCACGTCCCCGAAGCCGTCGCCGTTCAGGTCACCCGCGCCGACGATCTTCCGGTAGGTCGACCAGGTGCGGAACTTGACGCCCTTCTTGAGCTTGCCCGCGCCGTCGTTGGCGAACAGGTAGACGTCCCCGGTCGACGCCTTCCGCGCCAGCAGGTCGGTACGGCCGTCACCGGTCAGGTCGCCTGGAGCGGTGAGGACGTTGTAGGCGTTCCAGCCCGTGCCCAGGGAGGTGTGGCTGCGCGACGGGGTGTACGCCTCGCCGCAGCGGCCCGCGTAGCGCCGCAGTTCGCCGTTCGGCATGCGGACCAGCATCTCGGCACAGCGGTCCGTGCCCATGTCCCCGAACGGCACCGCCACCGTCCCCGCCGGCCAGCCGGAACCGGTCTTCTTGAAGTCGAACGTGCCCTTGCCAAGGGTGTGGTGGAGGGTCAGCGCGCCGGCCGAGTTGAGCGTGACGAGTTCGCCGTAGCTGTAGTACCCCTGGTCGTGGAAGCCCGGGAGACCGCCGTTGTACCCCAGCGGACCGCCCGTGGTGTACGTGCCACCGCCGTCCTCGGCGATGGCCGTCAGGCTCCAGGTCTTGGGGCCGTTGGTGAGATAGGCACCCGAGTCCGACTTCAGGTCCCAGTCGACCTCGACATGGGCGCCCCGGCCCGTGATGGTGCGCTCGGTGCGCCCCCGGGCATCCTTCACGGTGAAGGTCCACCGCGCGGGCTTGTTCAACTGCCAGTAGCTGCCCCAGCTATCGACGGCGACGCGGCCCTTCACGTCCACCGCGTCGCCGCCCACGTCCGACTCGATCTTCGCCAGGGGCTGGGCCGGCACCCCGCTCTGGACGATCCGGATCGCCTTGTCCGGTCCCACATAGGCGATGTCCCCGCCGAACTTGTCCACCGTCCAGGTCAGCCGCCGCTGGTCGGCGATGGTCCCGGCCGGCAGATCGGCGATCGCGCGCGGGGCGGCGGCCGTACCGGAATGGTAGTCCGTCAGCATCAGGGCGCCCGCGGCCCGGTCGTGCCGGACGAGATAGCCGTCGCCGACCAGCGCGGGTCCTGCGGGCACCGTGATCTTCTTCTTGGCCGTGCGGTCGTACACGCCGGCGGCGCCCGTCGGCCCGCAGTTCCAGTAGATCCAGCGGCCGATGACCTGGAGCTCCTTGACCGTGCAGGGGGCGCCGGTGGAGACGGTCGCGACGGTCTTCTTCGCCTCCAGGTCGTAGGCCGTGACGACCCCGTTGCCGGTGCCCGGCGTCCACAGGGCCGCACCCCATACGGCGGCGGCCGTGACGGGCCGGGTCAGCCGTACGTCCTCGCTGCGGTAGGGGTTCACCGCGTCGACGTACTGCTTGCCGGTCGAGGACGCCTGGTAGACGTAGTAGCGACCGGTGGCGTCGACGAAGCGGCCACCGGTGACGGTGGGCTCTTTGTTGCCGCTCAGCGTGTTCGTCGTAAGGAAGATCTCCGCCGACTGCCTGCCGGTGCCGTCGTCCATGAACCGGCCGACGTAGGTGTTGCCGAACGAACGCATCGGCACACAGCCCTGCGGACCGGCGTCGCACGGCACCCGCTGCAGATGGGAGCCTTCCGCGAAGACCCCCGCGAAGCCGCGGGTGGTCTTGTTCAGCACGGTGGCGCCGTCCGCGGAGAGCTGCCGGCCGATCACCCACTGGGAACCGCTCGGGGTGTTCTCCACGGTGGACAGGAAACCACCGGCGTAGTCGATGCCCCACACGCCGTCCGTGCTGATCGGCGTGGTCGTGGTGTCCGCGGCGGCCGGGCCCGCGGCGGTCAGCGAGCCGGCGCCGAGGGCGGCCAGGCCGACGAGTGCGCATACGATCCGGGCACGCCGGGTCATAGGGTCCCTCCCCAGGGATGTGATGAGAGGCGCGGCGGCGGGACCCGGTGAACACCCCCTCGGCCCACTCCCCCACGCGAACCTGAGGATGGTACAGCCGGGCCGAGGGGTTCGAGTGGGCAATCGAGGACCTGCCGGCACCCGGAGGGACCGGACCTGCGCCGCCCGCTCCCGTAAAAACGCCGGAAGGGCCCGTACGACCGGAGTCGTACGGGCCCTTCCTCGCCTCACTCGGCGTCAGCCGTTGCGCTTCCAGCGGGGCTTGTCCTCGCGGCGGCCGAAGGAGCCGGAGCCGCGGTGGTCGTCACGACGGCCGTACGGACGGTCGTGACCGCCGGCGCGGAAGCCGGGGCGGTCGGTCTGGCGGTCCCGGTTGAACGGACGGTCGCTGCCGCGGTGCCCGGTCCGGTCGTCACGGCGGAAGCCACCGCGGTCGTCACGCCGCTCGAACGAACGCCCGCCACGCTCACGGTCCCGGTCGCGGTCGCGGTCGAAGGAACGGTCACGGTCGACCGGACGACGGTCGTCCCGGCGGAAACCGCCCCGGTCCTCACGCCGCTCGAAGGAACGCCCGCCACGGTCGTCACGGCGGAAGCCACCCCGGTCGTCACGCCGCTCGAACGAACGCCCGCCACGCTCACGGTCCCGGTCACGGTCACGGTCGAAGGAACGGTCACGGTCGAACGGACGACGGTCGTCCCGGCGGAAACCGCCCCGGTCCTCACGCCGCTCGAAGCCACGGTCACGGTCCCGGTCCCGGTCGCGGTTGAACCCGGAGCGCTCGCCCCGCTCATCGCGCCGGTCGCGACGCTCGTACCCGCCCGGCGCCGACGTCCGCTCACCGCGCTCCGCGCGCTCGGCCCGCTCCGGCCGTTCCGCGTCCTGCGCCGTCGGCTGCTCCGGCACGGACACCCCGGTCGTCGCCTCGGCCGCCGACGCCTGCGCCTCGGCCACCGCGGCCACCGGGTCCTCGCCGCGCTCGCGGGCGACCCTGGCGACCAGCCGGTCGGCCTCCTCGCGCAGCTCGGTCGCGCGACGCTGGGCGCGCTCCAGCTGCTTGGTGAGCTGGGCGACCTCGCGCTCGGCCTGCTGGGCCGCGTTGCCCGCGGACTCGGCCTGGACCTCGGTCATCGAGCGGGCGCCGGTGATCTCGGCGACCTCCGGGTCGAAGGCACCTGCGCCCTGGATGATGTGGCGCGCGGCGTCGACGCCCGCGTCCTCCATCAGGCGGAAGATCTGGCGCCGCTGGTGCGGCAGCGACAGGGAGACGACCGTGCCGGTGCGACCCGCACGGGCGGTACGGCCGGCCCGGTGCAGATAGTCCTTGTGGTCGCCCGCCGGGTCGACGTTCAGCACCAGGTCGATGCCGTCGACGTGGATGCCGCGGGCGGCGACGTCGGTGGCGACCAGGACGTTGACGTATCCGTCCTTGAAGTCGGCCAGCGTCCGGGTGCGGGCGCCCTGGGTCATGCCGCCGTGCAGCGCGTCGGCCTTCACGCCCGCGTCGCGCAGCTGCTCGGCGACACGGTCGGCGCCCAGCTGGGTGCGGACGAAGATGATGGTGCGGCCCTTGCGGGAGGCGATGGCCGCGGTGACCGGCGCCTTGTCCTTGGGCTTCACGATCAGGATGTGGTGGGACATCGTCGTGACCGCGCCCTGGGCCGCGTCCACCTCGTGCGAGACGGGCGAGGAGAGGTAGCGGTCGACGAGGGTCTTGATCTCGTTCTCCATGGTCGCGGAGAACAGCATCCGCTGGCCGCCCGCCGGCACCTGGTCGAGCAGTTCGGTGACCTCGGGCATAAAGCCCAGGTCGGACATCTGGTCGGCCTCGTCGAGGACGGCGATCTGCACGTCGTCCAGGGAGCAGGCGCCGCGGTTGATGATGTCGCGCAGCCGGCCCGGGGTGGCCACGAGGATGTCGACGCCCCGCTCCAGGGCGTAGATCTGGTTGCCCATGGACGTGCCGCCGCAGACGACCTTCATCTTCAGGCCGAGGACGTCGCCGTACGGCTGGAGCGCGTCGGCGACCTGCATGGCCAGCTCGCGGGTCGGGGTGAGGATGACGGCCCGCGGGCGCTTCTTCTCGGTGTGGCCGCCCGCCAGCGTGGCCAGCGTGGGCAGGCCGAAGGAGAGCGTCTTGCCGGAGCCGGTGCGGCCACGGCCGAGGATGTCCTTGCCGGCCAGGGCGTCCGGGATGGTCGCGGCCTGGATCGGGAACGGCACGCTCACGCCGTTCTGCGCGAGCTTGCGCACGACGCCCTCGGGCAGGCCGAGGTCGGCGAAGGTGATCTGAGGGGTGTCAGCGGTCTCAGTGGTCTCGGTGGCCACATCGGCCCGGGCGTCCTCGACGGCCTCGGTGTTCTCTGTGTTCTCGGTGTGCTCGGGATTCTCGGTGTGCTCGGACACGACGACATGGTCGGTGCTGGACACGGACATGCGAATGCGAAACCTTCCGGAGTCTCGTCGGCACGCGCCCGTCAACTCCGTGGTGCGCAATACGACCGCCTCAATGCGGTCAGCCACGGCAAAGGAGAGAACGCGCCACACGGCGCGCTCTGCGATGGCGCCGGGCAAATGGGATCAAACGATCTACCACCATACGCACCCACCACCCCCCAACGCAAACCGAGCCCGCAACCCCGTAAACCGCGCGGCCGGCCACCACGGTGCCGCGGACGGCCGACGGCACATCGCGGCACCGTGGACGGAGCGCTCAGGCCGGTGCACCCGCCATCGGGGCCGGCTCGCGCTGCACCAGCTGCGGGCCCGGCTCCTCGTGCGCCGACGAGGACGGCTCCGCGGTCGGCTGCGCGGGCGGCGAGGCCGGCGGCTCGGGAGGCGGCGGCGGGGGCGTCGGCTCGTCCGTGTGCGGGTCGGGCGGCTGCACCCCGGTCGTCGCCGGATCACGCGGCTTCTCGCTCCGCCCGGCCCCGGCCGGCGTCGCGGACGCGCTGCCCCGGCCCGAGGGCGTGGCCGACGCGGACGCCGACTCCTCGGACGTCCCCTTCCCGCCGCGCCCGCGCTTGCCGTCACCGCCCTGCGCGCCCTGGCCCCCGGCATCGGCGCCGGACACCGCGGAACCGCCGTCGGGCGCCTTGCCGCCCTGCTGCGCGGCGGACCGCGACGGCCCGGCCCGGCCGGCGTCGTCGCCGACGTTCACGCAGCCGGCGGCAGCGGCTACGGCCAGCACCGTGACGGCGAGACGGGCGGGTACGGACAAGGGGCGCACGGGAGCCACCTCCGACGACGGGCGGGCCAAGAAGTCGACCTGCCCAACTCCCGCCGCCCGCAAGAGGACACGCGCCGGACCCGTCAGCCGTAGCCGAGCGCGTGCAGCCGGGCGTCGTCGATCCCGAAATGGTGGGCGATTTCATGCACCACGGTCACCTCGGTCTCCGCGACCACGTCCTCCCGCGTCTCGCACATCCGCAGCGTCGGCCCCCGGTAGATCGTGATCCGGTCCGGCAGCACGCCCGCGTACCACTCACCGCGATCCGTCAGCGGAGTCCCCTCGTACAGGCCGAGCAGATCCGGATCGGCGGCGGGCGGCTCGTCCTCGACGAACACCGCCACGTTGTCCATCAGCCGTGTCAGCTCGGGCGGAATCCGGTCCAGCGCCTCGGCGACCAGTTCCTCGAACTCCTCGCGCGTCATCTCCAGCACAGGGCCATTGTCCGGTACGGACCGCCCGCACGAGCGCCGCGGACCGCCGCATATCCGCTTCCGCACCTGGGCATACGGGACCAATGGCCCGCGCCCGCGTCCCGCTGCCGAAACACATCGTCCCCATACCGAAGCACCTCATCCCCATGCCGAAGCACATCGCCTCCGTGACGAACCGGCTCGCCGCCGTGCCCGCTCCGCTCGCCGCCGCAGCGAAACGCATCGCCGGCCTGCCCCACCGCCTCGCCCGCGCGGCGAACCGCGGCCGGAAGGCGAACCGCGGCCCGAACAGGCCCCGCACCCTGCCCGCCCTCGAACTCGCCGACCGGTCGCGCCCCTGGGCCCGGGCCCTCGGCCTGACGGCGGTCGTCCTGGTCGGCGCCTGGCTGGGACTGCTGGTCGTCGGCAACGTACGGGCCCCCGTCGGACCCATGAACACGACAATGACCCTGCGCCCCTCGCTCACCGGCGGCACGAAGATCAACGTCTCCCCGCTGGGCGCGCTGGCCCTCGACAGCCATGTCGCGCCCGTCCGCCTGGACGTGAACGTCGACCAACTGGACCCGCTGCGCTCGCAGGCCCTCGTCGACCACCCCGAGCGGCTGTCCGGCCTCCAGGACGAGGTCGCGCGGGACGTCGCACACGGCACCCTCGACCTGGCCGTGCGCTCCTGCGTCGCCGTCGTCGCCGGCGCCGGCGCGCTGGGCCTCGCCGTCTACCGCCGCCCGCGCCGCGCCCTCGCCGCCGGCGGTCTCGCCCTGACCCTCCTCGCCGCGTCCGGCGTGACGGCGTACGCCACCTGGAACCCCAAGTCCGTCCTCGAACCGAAGTTCTCCGGCCTGCTCTCCTCCGCGCCCTCACTGGTCGGCAACGCCCGCAGCATCGTCACCGAATTCGACGTCTACCAGAAGGAACTCGCCCGCCTGGTGACGAACGTGACCAAACTGTACGACGTCACCTCCACGCTCCCGGCCTACCAGCCGGACCCCACCACCCTGCGCGTCCTGCACGTCTCCGACATCCATCTCAACCCGGCGAGCTGGAAGATCATCGCCTCGCTGGTGGAGCAGTACAAGGTGAACGTGATCGTCGACTCCGGCGACACCATGGACCACGGCACGGCCGCCGAGAACGGCTTCCTGGACCCGATCGCCAACCTGGGCGTGCCCTACGTCTGGGTGCGCGGCAACCACGACTCCCGCGCGACCCAGCGCTACCTGGAGCGCCTGAAGAACGTGCACGTCCTGGACGACGGCCGGGCGCGGACCGTGGCCGGCCTGCGGTTCGCCGGCATCGGCGACCCTCAGTTCACGCCCGACCGCTCGGCCGCGACCGGCGGCGACCGGGCCGAGCAACTGGCCGGGGACCGGCTGGCCTCGGCACTGCGCGACCAGCGGGCCGCCGGGACGCCGGTGGACGTGGCCATCGCCCACGAGCCGTCGGCGGCCCGGGAGACGGACGGCGAGGTGCCCCTCGTGCTCGCCGGCCATCTGCACCACGAGCAGACGGAGGTCATGAAGTACGGCACCCGGCTGCGCGTCGAGGGATCGACCGGCGGCAGCGGACTGCGTGCCGTGGAGGGCCGCTACCCGGACCCGATCCAGGCGTCGATCCTCTACTTCGACCGGGACAGCCGGCGCCTCCAGGCATGGGACGAGATCAAACTGGGCGGGCTGGGCCTGACGACGGCGGAGGTCAGCCGCCACCTCCCGGAGGAGAACCTGCCGGGCGCGAGCCCGTCCACCACGGCACCGAAGACACCCGGACGGACCCCCGCTCCGTCCGGCTCGTAAACCGTTTTGGCGATACTCCCCGCCATCCCATATGCTTCTCACGTCCCCGACGCGCTGAGAAGCGCCCAGGCGGGCCGATAGCCCTCATCGTCTAGCGGCCTAGGACGCCGCCCTTTCAAGGCGGTAGCACGGGTTCGAATCCCGTTGGGGGCACGCAACACCGTGTGCGACACCGGTGCACACAACGCAAGGTCCTGTGGAGCAGTTTGGAGTGCTCGCCACCCTGTCAAGGTGGAGGCCGCGGGTTCAAATCCCGTCAGGACCGCGAAGACCTCGAAAGAGGTCTTGATGGCTGGGTAGCTCAGCTGGTACGAGCGTCCGCCTGAAAAGCGGAAGGTCGCCGGTTCGACCCCGGCCCCAGCCACAGTCAAGGCCCCGATCTCCGGATCGGGGCCTTGTTGTATGCGTTGCGGGGCGTCGCACCGCAAATCCGTTAGCCATGGATTTCTCCGGGATGAGATCCTGGGTCGCGTATGTCTACGCATCCCGCCCCCGGCGCACAGTCCCTCGGCGTTCTCGCCGGCCGCCTGACCGAGTTGTCGTTGCGCGATGCGCACCGACTCGGGCGCAGGCTCGAGGGCGCGCGCAAGATCCGTAAGCCGGAGGCCCGTGCGGCCGTGCTCGCCGAGATCGAGGGCGAGGTCGTCAGGGCCGAGGAGCGCATGACCGTACGGCGCGCGCGCGTGCCCGAGGTCGGCTATCCGGAGCAGTTGCCCGTCAGTCAGAAGAAGGACGAGATCGCGGCGGCCATTCGCGATCACCAGGTCGTCATCGTCGCCGGTGAGACCGGTTCCGGCAAGACGACCCAGATCCCGAAGATCTGTCTGGAGCTGGGCCGTGGCGTCCGCGGGATGATCGGGCACACCCAGCCCCGCCGGATCGCCGCTCGTACGGTCGCCGAGCGGGTCGCAGAGGAACTGCGGACGCCGCTCGGTGAGTCGGTCGGCTGGAAGGTCCGGTTCACCGACCAGGTCGACCCGGACGGCACCTTCATCAAGCTGATGACGGACGGCATCCTGCTCGCCGAGATCCAGACCGACCGTGAGCTGCGCGCCTACGACACGATCATCATCGATGAGGCCCATGAGCGGTCCCTGAACATCGACTTCCTGCTCGGCTATCTGGCGCAGCTGCTGCCGCGGCGGCCGGACCTGAAGGTCGTCATCACGTCCGCCACCATCGACCCCGAGCGCTTCTCCCGGCACTTCGGCGACGCCCCGATCGTGGAGGTCAGCGGGCGGACGTATCCCGTCGAGGTGCGTTACCGGCCGCTGCTGGAGGAGGACGGTGACGACGCCGACCGGGACCAGATCACCGCGATCACGGACGCCGTCGAGGAGCTGATGGCGGAGGGCGGCGGCGACATCCTCGTCTTCCTCTCCGGCGAGCGGGAGATCCGGGACACGGCGGACGCGCTGGAGAAGAAGAACTACCGGTTCACGGAGATCCTGCCGCTGTACGCCCGGCTCTCGCATGCCGAGCAGCACCGGGTCTTCCAGCCGCACTCCGGCCGCCGGATCGTGCTGGCGACCAATGTCGCCGAGACCTCCCTGACGGTGCCGGGCATCAAGTACGTCATCGACCCCGGTTTCGCGCGGATCTCGCGTTACAGCCATCGCACGAAGGTGCAGCGGCTGCCCATCGAGCCGGTCTCCCAGGCGAGCGCGAACCAGCGCAAGGGCCGCTGCGGCCGTACCTCCGACGGCATCTGCATCCGGCTGTACTCCGAGGACGACTTCGACGCCCGGCCGGAGTTCACGGACGCCGAGATCCTGCGGACGAACCTCGCCTCCGTCATTCTGCAGATGACCGCGGCGGGCCTCGGGGACATCGAGAGGTTCCCGTTCATCGACCCGCCGGACCACCGCAACATCCGCGACGGCGTGCAGTTGCTCCAGGAACTGGGCGCGCTCGACCCGGCGCAGCAGGACCCGCGCAAGCGGCTGACGCAGACCGGCCGCAAGCTGGCGCAGCTGCCCGTCGATCCGCGGCTGGCCCGTATGGTCCTGGAGGCCGACCGCAACGGCTGTGCGCGGGAGGTCATGGTCATAGCGGCGGCGCTGTCCATCCAGGACCCGCGCGAGCGCCCGGCGGACAAGCAGACGCAGGCCGATCAGCAGCACGCCCGGTTCAAGGACGAGACGAGCGATTTCCTCGCCTTCCTGAACCTGTGGCGTTACCTCCGTGAGCAGCAGAAGGAGCGGGGTTCCTCGTCGTTCCGCCGGATGTGCAAGCAGGAGTTCCTGAACTTCCTGCGGATCCGCGAGTGGCAGGACATCTATACGCAGTTGCGAACCGTCGCGAAGCAGATGGGCATCCACCTCAACGAGCAGGACGCCCCCGCGGACCGCGTTCATGTCTCGCTGCTGGCCGGTCTGTTGTCGCACATCGGCATGAAGGACGTGAAGAGCGCCGGCGCGGAGAGCGGGAAGGGCGGCGGGAGGAACGAGTATCTGGGCGCCCGGAACGCGAAGTTCGCGATCTTCCCCGGTTCGGCGCTGTTCCGGAAGCCGCCGCGGTTCGTGATGTCGGCGGAGCTGGTGGAGACGAGCCGGCTGTGGGCCCGGGTCAACGCGCGGATCGAACCGGAGTGGATCGAGCCGCTGGCGGGTCACCTGGTGAAGCGGACCTACAGCGAGCCGCACTGGGAGAAGGACCAGGCGGCCGTGATGGCGTACGAGAAGGTGACCCTGTACGGCGTCCCGATCGTCGCCGACCGCAAGGTCAACTACGGCCGGATCGACCCGGAGGCCAGCCGCGAGCTGTTCATCCGCAACGCGCTCGTGGAGGGGGACTGGCGCACCCATCACAAGTTCTTCGCGGACAACCGCAGGCTGCTCAGCGAGGTCGAGGAGCTGGAGCACCGGGCGCGGCGCCGGGACATCGTCGTGGACGACGACACGCTGTTCGACTTCTACGACCAGCGGGTGCCCGAGGACGTGGTGTCCGGGGCGCACTTCGACTCGTGGTGGAAGCGGAAGCGGCACGAGCAGCCGGAGTTCCTGGACTTCGAGCGGGAGATGCTGATCCGCGAGTCGGCGGCGGCGGTCACCGAGGCCGACTATCCCGATTCCTGGCGTCAGGGACCGCTGAAGTTCCGTGTGACGTACCAGTTCGAGCCGGGTGCGGACGCGGACGGCGTGACCGTGCACATTCCGCTCCAGGTCCTCAACCAGGTCACGGCCGAGGGCTTCGACTGGCAGATCCCGGGGCTGCGCGAGGAGGTGGTCACGGAGCTGATCCGTTCGCTGCCCAAGCCCATCCGGCGCAACTATGTGCCCGCGCCCAACTATGCGAAGGCGTTCCTGGAGCGTGCGGTGCCGTTGCAGGAGCCGCTGACGGTGACCATGGCGCGTGAGCTGAAGCGGATGGTGGGAGTGCCGTTCGAGGCGGACGACTTCGACTGGTCGAAGGTCCCCGACCATCTGAAGATCACTTTCCGGATCGTCGACGAGCGGCGCCGCAAGCTCGCCGAGGACAAGGATCTGGAGGCGCTGCGGCTGCGGCTGAAGCCGAAGGCGCGCAAGGCGCTCTCGCAGGCCGCGGCGGCGACGGCCGTACGCACGGGCGGCGAGTCGCTGGAGCGCACCGGGCTGACGGACTGGACGATGGGGTCGCTCACCCGGGTCTTCGAGACGCGCCGGGCCGGTCAGCCCGTGAAGGCGTACCCGGCGCTGGTGGACGACGGCGACACGGTCTCCGTGCGGCTGTTCGACACGGAGACCGAGCAGGCCGAGGCGATGTGGCGGGGCACGCGCCGGCTGATCCTGCGGAACATCCCGGTGAATCCGGCGAAGTACGCCAGTGATCGTCTGACGAACGCCCAGAAGCTCGCCCTGTCCGCGAATCCGCACGGCTCCGTGCAGGCGCTGTTCGACGACTGTGCGATGGCGGCGGCGGACCGGCTGATCGGCGATTTCGGCGGTCCGGTGTGGGACGAGGAGTCGTACCGGAAGCTGTACGACAAGGTGCGCGCGGAGATCGTCGACGCGACGGTGCGGACGGTGGGTCAGGTGCAGCAGGTGCTGGCCGCCTGGCAGTCCTGTGAGCGCCGGCTGAAGGCGGTGCGCAGCCCGGCGTTGCTGGCGAACCTGGCGGATGTCAGGGCCCAGCTGGACGCCCTGGTGAAGCCGGGCTTCGTGACCTGGGCGGGGGTGCGGCGGCTGCCCGATCTGATGCGCTATCTGGTGGCGGCGGACCGGCGGCTCCAGCAGATGGCGACGAGCGTCCAGCGGGACACCACGCGCATGCAGAAGGTGCACGAGATGCAGGACGAGTACGCGTGGCTGCTGGAGCAGTTCCCGCAGGGCCGTCCGGTGCCGGCCGCGGCCCTGGACATCCGGTGGATGATCGAGGAGCTGCGGGTCAGCTACTTCGCGCATGCGCTCGGCACGGCGTACCCGGTCTCGGACAAGCGGATCGTGAAGGCGATCGACGCGGCCGTCCCGTGATCGTCCGGGTACGCGGGGTGAGTTCGACCAGTGGCTCACCCTCCTGTACAGTCTCTTCTCGCGGCGCACCGCACGAACGGCGCCGCGACACCAGGTCCTGTGGAGCAGTTTGGAGTGCTCGCCACCCTGTCAAGGTGGAGGCCGCGGGTTCAAATCCCGTCAGGACCGCAGTGCACGAGGGCCCGCCCCGACAAGGGGGCGGGCCCTTCTTGTGTGTCCGGGTGCGGCCGGATGGAGCCGGGGTGCCTTGACGGCGGCACTTTCCGCCGGTACCCAGGGAGCAGGGCCCGCCCGTCCCCGTGTGCGGGCCTGTGGAGGTGGCGTATGGCGGCGGTGGCCAGGCACGAGACGCGGGCGCTCCTCAGGGCCCATCTGTCGGCTGCTTCGTCCTACCGGCATGTGACCCGTCATTGCGCGATCTGCCACCGGCTGCTGCGTCTGGCGATGGACTCCGCCCCGCGGACCGCGGAGGCCGTGGCGGTCGCGGAGGACGCCAGCGAAGACGAGAGCGCCCTTCCCGCGTGACCCTCACCGCCCCAACACCCTTGCCACGATGGGCAACTGACACCGCGGGCCGGTTCCGGCGCGGGCCGCGGGCGGTTCCCTCTAGCGCATCCGGACCGCGGGTAACAAGCACCTCGGCATGTGACGGGTGTCACCGCACGAGTTTGTGAAACGGCGGCGCTTACGCACGTCCTACAACTAGTCAATTTAATATGTGCAATTGCACCCCTCTCCGGGGCCTTCCACAGCGGATCCGACACCGCCCCCCAGAGTCCGACAAGCCCGCTCACAGACCCCGCGCAGCCCCGGCCGCCGGCGCACAAAAAAGATCGCGCTGGACCCGGCGGAGTCCAGCGCGATCGACGACGCACCCTGTGTCGCTGCCTAGAACGTTCTGATCGGCTTGGGCGTGGGGCCTGTTGGGGCAGGTCCCGCGTCGCTTGGAGCTAGGGCCCGGGCGCCTCGACCGGTTGGGGGAACCAGCCGTACGGCCCGGTTATGGAGTTGTCAGGCCTCGCTGCGCTGCTGCGGGATGCCCGCGAGCAGTGCGCGGACCTCCGCCTCGCGGTAGCGGCGGTGCCCGCCGAGCGTACGGATCGACGTGAGCTTTCCGGCCTTCGCCCACCGCGTGACCGTCTTCGGGTCAACGCGGAACATCGTGGCGACCTCAGCCGGGGTCAGCAGCGGCTCGGCATCAGGGGTGCGAGCGGTCATGAGCGGCCTCCTCGGGAGAACCGAACCTTCTCGGTTCTTTCCTCTAAATTCTGCACCTTGACCCGCGTTGCCCGAAATGGCGGACGCGAGTCGAGTCGGTTATAGGACGAACGGCTTGTCCTCGGCACTACAACTACACCATCTGTCCAGCCGCGTCGGCCAAACCGATGGAATTGCCCTCCCAGGTGTTCATCACCGACGGAAGCCGATGGACCATGCCATAGCGGACAGTCACGCCACTGTGACGATCAGTCACACTGGCGCCCAGGAGGCTCCAGACCCCCCTAAAGCGTGCAATGCTGAGCCCTTCCCGGACTCCTTGTCCTATTTTGGCATGAGGAGGGGTAAGAGACGCAAGAGCCGGGTAAAGTGCGGTCCATCACCCTTGACACAAAAGCCCGGATCGACTCCAACCTCCCGTGACGTCGGGGACGTCGGGGAAGTGCCGTCGACCGTACGCGGTCCCCGCCGCCACAGCCGTGACCTGCATCACTTCTGATGTCACGTCAGTTTGCGGAGCGGAGGTCCCGGACCGTCCGCCAGCGCTCCACGAGCCGGCCGTACGCCTCCCCCGCGGCGGCACCGTCGCCCCGGCGCAGCGCGTCGATGCCCTCGGCCACATCGGCCGCCGAGTGGTCCCCCGCCAGCTCGCCCGCGGGCACCGCGTGCACCAGACCGCCGTAGTCCAGCTCCACCAGCGAGCGCGGATGGAACTCCTCGAGCCAGCGCCCGACATCCACGAGGCCGTCGATCAGGGGCCCCTCCTCGACCGCGTCCTTGAGGGTGCGCAGCCCCCGCGCCACCCGGCGCCGGGCCTGCACCATCGGCGTGCGGTAGCGCAGCAGCGGCGCCTCCTCGTCGGCGCCCTCGGCGTACTCCCGCTCCGCGTCGGAGACCAGCACGAACCAGCTCAACGGCACCTGCCAGGTGGCCGTGCGGATCCAGGGGCGGGCGTCGGGGTTGCGGGCGAGCCAGCGCTCGTAGTCCTGGGCGGCCTGGCGGCGCACGACCGAGGGCAGCACAGCGTCCAGGACCGGCGGCGGCAGTTCGTCGGCCAACTCGCCCAGGGCCTGCCAGCCGCGCAGCCGGGTGCGCCAGGGGCAGACGCAGACCACCCCGTCGACGTCCAGCACGAAGGCCTCGCCGCTCTCGTGCACCGGCACCGGCATCGGCGGGGTGGGCAGCAGATCCGCCAGGGAGCGGCGCAGCTCGTCCTGGTAGGAGGGGCGGTCGGGGCGGCGGGCGTAGCGCGCCCAGTGGCCGCGCTCCGACTCCGGGAAAGCGGCCAGCGGTTCGTACACACGCAGATACGTCGCGTAGGGGACGATCACCGAGGACACCTTGGGCACGCCTGCTCCCTCCCCATCGGACCTGGCTCGAAACCCGTGCGGAACCCGCACTCGGACCTGCCCGAGCGGCGCTCGGACATAGGGAAACCCCTGGAAATCCTGCCACGGCCACGGACGGACGGACGACGCGCCAAGGTGATCCTGAACACTGTGCGGTCGGCGGGCGGCCCAGGCTCTACGCTCATGCCACGGCATCCCGCCACCTTCCCCCACTACCAAAAGTGTGGGGGTACCCCCAGGAGACCCGTCTCCACTCGCCGCTACTTACCCGGGAGTCACCACAGTGACCGACGTGACCAACGGCGTCCTGCGCACCCTGTTCCACTCGGACCAGGGGGGACATGAGCAAGTCGTGCTCTGTCAGGACCGCGCCAGCGGCCTCAAGGCCGTCATCGCCATCCACTCCACCGCCCTGGGCCCCGCGCTCGGCGGCACCCGCTTCTACCCGTACGCGAACGAGGAGGAGGCCGTCGCCGACGCCCTCAACCTCGCGCGCGGGATGTCGTACAAGAACGCCATGGCCGGTCTCGACCACGGCGGCGGGAAGGCCGTGATCATCGGCGACCCGGAGCGGGACAAGTCCGAGCGGCTGCTGCTCGCCTACGGGCGGTTCGTGGCCTCGCTCGGCGGGCGGTACGTCACCGCGTGCGACGTCGGCACCTACGTCGCCGACATGGACGTGGTGGCGCGCGAGTGCCGCTGGACCACCGGGCGCTCCCCCGAGAACGGCGGCGCGGGCGACTCCTCCGTCCTCACCGCCTTCGGCGTCTACCAGGGCATGCGCGCCTCCGCCCAGCACCAGTGGGGCGACCCCTCGCTGCGCGGGCGCCGGGTCGGCATCGCCGGCGTCGGCAAGGTCGGCCACCACCTGGTGCGGCACCTACGGGACGAGGGCGCCGAGGTCGTGATCACGGACGTGCGCGAGGAGGCCGTGCGCCGCATCCTCGACCAGCACCCCGAGGGCGTGACGGCGGTCGCCGACACCGACGCGCTGATCCGGGTCGAGGGGCTGGACGTCTACGCCCCGTGCGCACTCGGCGGCGCCCTCGACGACGACAGCGTGCCGGTGCTCACCGCCAAGGTGGTGTGCGGCGCCGCCAACAACCAGCTCGCCCACCCGGGAGTGGAGAAGGACCTCGCCGACCGCGGCATCCTCTACGCGCCGGACTACGTGGTGAACGCCGGCGGGGTCATCCAGGTCGCCGACGAACTGCACGGGTTCGACTTCGACCGGTGCAGGGCGAAGGCGGCGAAGATCTTCGACACCACGCTGGCCATATTCGCACGTGCGAAGGAAGACGGGATTCCGCCGGCCGCCGCGGCCGACCGGATCGCCGAGCAGCGGATGGCGGAGGCCCGCTGAGCGCTCCGCTGGAGGTGCCGCGATATGCCGTCGGTCGTCTGCGGCACCGTTGTGGCTGATCGCGCAGTTCCCCGCGCCCCTTCAGGGCGCGGTCGAACCGTTACGGACTTGGCCGGACCTGGTTGGTCACCAGGCCGGACCGACCCCTGATCACACGTGAGATCGGTACCCGGCGGCGCGAAGTTGGAGAGAACTCTCACTTCTACCGGCGGGTCGTCCCTGGATAAGTGGTTAAAATCGCCACTGACCAGCGAGGACGGGGCACCTCGCCGGTCCTGCGCACACGCGCGTCCTGCGGGCGACGTACCGTATGGGCGCGGGCTCAGGTACCGTGGAAGCCCTACGGACGGGCCTCTCTGCGGAGAGTCCGTTCCAGATCATGAACGCGTGTCAGACTCTGGGGCCGTCGAGCCCCGTCGTTGAGGGGGTCGAGCCATGGGGCGCGGCCGGGCCAAGGCCAAGCAGACGAAGGTCGCCCGCCAGCTGAAGTACAACAGCGGTGGGACGGACCTCTCACGCCTGGCCGAGGAGCTGGGCGCATCGACGTCGAACCAGTCGCCGAACGGCGACCGCTTCGAGGACGATGAGCATGACGACGACCTGTATTCACGGTACGCCGACCTCTATGAGGACGACGACGAGGAGGACGAGGACGGCCAGTCCTCGCAACATCGTCGCGGCGCGTGACGCTGGTAGCGGCTCAGCCGTGTCATCCCGGTCCGGGGGTTCACCACCGGACCGGGATTTGTGCTGACCGCACGGTTACGCGTAGTCGCCGACCAGCCTCGCACCCGTGGGCTCGTCCCCCCGGTCGGTGATCTCGCCGGCCACCCAGGCGTCGACCCCGCGGTCGGCGAGCGTCGTGAGCGCCGCGTCCGTCGACTCCTGCGGCACGACCGCGATCATGCCGACACCCATGTTGAGGGTCTTCTCCAGCTCCGGTCGCGCCACGTCACCGGTCCTGCCGACCAGGTCGAAGACCGGGCCCGGGGTCCAGGTGGCACGGTCGACGACCGCGTGCAGCCCGTCCGGGATCACCCGCGCGAGATTGGCGGCGAGCCCGCCGCCGGTCACATGGCTGAAGGCGTGCACCTCGGCGGTGCGGGTCAGCGCCAGGCAGTCCAGGGAGTAGATCCTCGTCGGCTCCAGCAGCTCCTCGCCGAGGGTACGGCCGAACTCCTCGATCCGCGCGTCCAGGGACAGCCCGGCCTGGTTCAGCAGCACATGACGGACCAGGGAGTACCCGTTCGAGTGAAGACCGGAGGACGCCATGGCGATCACCGTGTCACCCGTACGGATAAGATCCGCGCCCAGCAGCCGGTCGGCCTCCACGACGCCGGTGCCGGCGCCGGCGACATCGAAGTCGTCCTCGCCCAGCAGACCCGGGTGCTCGGCCGTCTCGCCGCCCACCAGGGCGCAGCCGGCCAGCACACAGCCCTCCGCGATGCCCTTCACGATGGCCGCGACCCGCTCCGGGTGCACCTTGCCGACGCAGATGTAGTCGGTCATGAACAGCGGCTCGGCGCCGCACACCACGATGTCGTCCATGACCATCGCGACCAGGTCATGGCCGATGGTGTCGTACACGCCCAGCTGACGGGCGATGTCGACCTTCGTGCCGACGCCGTCGGTGGCGGAGGCCAGCAGCGGGCGCTCGTAGCGCTTGAGCGCCGACGCGTCGAACAGTCCGGCGAAGCCGCCGAGGCCGCCAAGGACCTCGGGGCGCCGGGTCTTCTTCACCCACTCCTTCATCAGCTCGACGGCGCGGTCGCCCGCCTCGATGTCGACGCCCGCGGCTGCGTAGCTGGCACCAGTGGTCTCAGGCATGACTGTGACTTTCGTGTCGTACGGCAGGTGTTACGGGCGACGGATCGCGTCGACTGCGGCCGGGGCGGCCGTGCCGGCCGCCAGCTCGGTCTCCAGGAGCTGCTTGCCGAGCAGCTCGGGGTCCGGGAGTTCCATCGGGTACTCGCCGTCGAAGCAGGCGCGGCACAGGTTCGGCTTGGCGATGGTGGTCGCCTCGATCATGCCGTCGATGGAGATGTACGCCAGGGAGTCGGCGCCCAGCGAGGTGCCGATCTCGTCGATGGACATGCCGTTGGCGATCAGCTCGGCGCGGGTGGCGAAGTCGATGCCGAAGAAGCAGGGCCACTTCACGGGGGGCGAGGAGATCCGGATGTGCACCTCGGCCGCGCCCGCCTCGCGGAGCATGCGGACCAGGGCGCGCTGGGTGTTGCCGCGCACGATGGAGTCGTCCACGACGACCAGGCGCTTGCCCCTGATGACTTCCTTGAGCGGGTTCAGCTTCAGGCGGATGCCGAGCTGGCGGATGGTCTGCGAGGGCTGGATGAAGGTCCGGCCGACGTAGGCGTTCTTGACGAGACCGGCGCCGAACGGGATCCCGCTGGCCTCCGCGTAGCCGATGGCGGCCGGGGTGCCGGACTCCGGGGTCGCTATCACCAGGTCGGCCTCGACCGGGGACTCCTTGGCGAGGCGGCGGCCCATCTCCACCCGGGAGAGATACACGTTGCGACCGGCGATGTCGGTGTCCGGGCGGGCCAGGTACACATACTCGAAGACACAGCCCTTGGGCTTCGCTTCCGCGAATCGCGACGTACGCAGACCGTTCTCGTCGATCGCCACGAACTCGCCGGGCTCGATCTCACGCACGAAGCTGGCGCCCGTGATGTCGAGGGCTGCGGTCTCCGAGGCGACCACCCAGCCGCGCTCCAGGCGGCCCAGCACCAGCGGGCGGACGCCCTGCGGGTCACGGGCGGCGTACAGGGTGTGCTCGTCCATGAAGACGAGCGAGAAGGCGCCCCTGACCTTGGGGAGGACCGAGTGTGCGGCCTCCTCGATGGTCAGCGGCTTGCCGTCGTCGTCGACCTGGGCGGCGAGGAGCGCCGTGAGCAGGTCGGTGTCGTTGGTGGCCGCGACCCGGGTCGAGCGGCCGTTGGTGTCCTTCGGCAGGTCGGCGACCATCTCGGCGAGCTGTGCCGTGTTGACCAGGTTGCCGTTGTGGCCGAGCGCGATGGAACCGTGCGCCGTGGCGCGGAACGTCGGCTGGGCGTTCTCCCACACGGAGGCGCCGGTGGTCGAGTAGCGGGCGTGTCCGACCGCGATATGACCCTGGAGCGAACCGAGCGAAGTCTCGTCGAAGACCTGCGAGACGAGGCCCATGTCTTTGAAGACGAGGATCTGGGAGCCGTTGCTGACCGCGATTCCCGCGGATTCCTGACCCCGGTGCTGGAGGGCGTAGAGCCCGAAGTACGTGAGCTTTGCGACCTCTTCGCCCGGAGCCCAGACCCCGAAGACGCCACACGCGTCCTGGGGGCCCTTCTCGCCGGGGAGCAGATCGTGATTGAGTCGACCGTCACCACGTGGCACGTGTCCGAGTGTAGGCGAGATCGACCACTGGTCCGAATTGGCTAATGCCCCGAAGATGTGTGTTCGTCATCCGTCACGGCTCCGCGACCGCGCCGACCCACTCGCCGTTTTCGCTGGTCAGCGTGAGGCTGCGGTGATCCAGGCGGTAGCCGACCGGGCCGTCGAAGAGGCGCAGCAGGCTCTTTTCCGTGTGCATGAGTGAGACGTCGCACACCCTTCGGGTGGTGGCGGCAGTGCCCAGAGTGATATGGGCGTCGCGGACCGTGGCCTTCGCGGTCACCCGGTTGCAGCCCAGGCTGCCGGTGACCCGGCCGCTCTTCTCGTCGAAGACGAGATACGGCGCGGCGCCGCCGGGCAGCGAGGCCGCGGTGCCGTCGGGGCCGCCGGCACCCAGTGCAGTGATGATCCACTTGGTGCCCCGCAGTGGGGCGTCCGGTTCCTCGGACAGCCGCACAAAGTCGCCGGACTCGGTGCCGAGGGTCAGTTCGCCGCCGTGCACCCGGGTGGTGAGCGGGCCGTCGGCGAGGGTACGGGCCAGCACCCGCTCGAAGGCCATCGGCTCCCGCGCGCAGCCCATCTCGGTCGTCTCGGCGTCTTCGAGCGTCAGTCGGTGGCCGTCGAAGACGGCCCGGGCGCTGAACTGGTTGCAGCCGTAGCTGCCCCGGACCCGGCCGTCGGCGAACTCGGTGTAGGCCCCGGCGGGCGCCCGCCGTATCGTGCCGTCCACGGTGACGCTGTCGACGCTCCAGCGGACGCCGGTGACGGACGCGCGGACGGAGCCCGAGCCGCCGTCCACACGCTCGCTGCCGCAGGCCGCGAGCGGCAGCAGCACGAGCGGGGCCATCAGGGTCAGGCGCCGCCGGTTCCGGTTGCTGGTCCATGTGCTGTGCGTGCTGTCCGTGGTGTCCATGGCCCTTGGACGCGGCGACCCGGTCTTCGGTTCGCGCTACGACATCAGCGGCAGCAGTCCGCCGAGGTCCGCGCGCTCGCCGCTCGCGCTGACCTTCGCGTCCGCCACGGCGTCCGCCCAGGCCAGCCGCCCTGTGGCGAGCCGGATCCAGGTCAGCGGGTCCGTCTCCACGACGTTCGGCGGAGTGCCGCGGGTGTGCCGGGGCCCCGGTACGCACTGCACGACGGCGTACGGCGGGATGCGCACCTCGGTGGAGCCGCCCGGTGCCTTCACCGCGAGGGCGTCGGCGAGCAGACGGGTCGCCGCGGCGAGCGCCTGCCGGTCGCAGGGGACCTCCAGGCCGGGCACGGCGGCGTTCAGGTCGTCGGTGTGGACGACGAGTTCCACGGTCCGGGTGACGAGGTAGTCGGCGAGCGGCAGGGCGCCGGCGTTGGTCTCCAGGATGCGGCTGCCGGGATGCGCGTCGAGCCGGGCGACGAGGTCGCGCTCTACGTCCGTGAGGTAGTCGACCGGGTCGGGGTGGCGCTCCACGAGGGCGCGGGTGAACTCGTCGATGGCCGGGGCGTTGGCCGAGGTCGCGAACGGCCAGTCGAGGAGCGTGGCGCCCTGCCGGGGTGGCTCCGGCCGGTCGAGGGAACGGCCGATCGCCGTGACCGCCATCCCGATGTGCGCGACGAGTTCGCGTACGGTCCAGTCGCCGAGCCGCGTGGGAAGCGCCAGCTGTTCGGGGCTGAGGGTGCGGACCGCTTCCCGTACGGTGCGCAGCTGGGCGAGGACCGCGGTGCGGGTTCTGGCGGGGTCGTAGGTGCGGGTACGCGAGGTGGCCGGTGGCATGGACGCTCCGCTGGGGGCCGAAAGGGGTGCGGGTGTGTTGTGTGAGGGCGCCTCGGGGGAGGGTGGGATCCGTTGGCGGGCGGGTGCGGGCTCGTTGTGGCTGGGCGCGCCGTTCCCCGCGCCCCTTTCAGGGGCGTTGGCCCTCAGCTTCGTTG
>NZ_JBIWKB010000042.1:62809-82353 GCF_044765425.1 Streptomyces sp. NPDC102462
CGCAGCTTCGTTGCGTGGTCCCGGCGCCTTGGGAACGGGTGGGATCCGTTGGCGGGCGGGTGCGGGCTCGTTGTGGCTGGGCGCGCCGTTCCCCGCGCACCTTCCGGGGCGGAGCCCCGCTGGTGGGCGGGGCTCCGGGGGGTTAGGAGAGGAGGGACGGGATTGTTGATTCGTGGGTTGTGCGCAGGTCGGTCAGGGGGAGGTCGAACTCGTTCTGGACGGTGATCGTGTCGCCGTCCACCACGCCGATGCGGGTGGCCGGCAGGCCCCGCGCGCCGCACATGTCGTTGAAGCGGACTTCCTCCGAGCGGGGCACCGCGACGAGCGCGCGACCGGCCGACTCGGAGAAGAGGAAGGTGAAGGCGTCCAGGCCGTCCGGCACGACCAGGCGCGCGCCCTTCCCGCCGAGCAGGGCCGACTCGACGACCGCCTGGATCAGACCGCCGTCCGACAGGTCGTGCGCGGAGTCGATCATGCCGTCGCGGGAGGCGGAGATCAGGATCTCGGCCAGCAGACGCTCGCGCTCCAGGTCCACGGCCGGCGGCAGACCGCCCAGGTGGTCGTGGATCACCTGGGACCAGGCTGAGCCGCCGAACTCCTCCCGCGTGTCGCCGAGGAGGTAGAGCAGCTGTCCCTCCTCCTGGAAGGCGACGGGGGTGCGGCGGGCCACGTCGTCGATGACGCCCAGGACCGCCACGACCGGGGTGGGGTGGATCGCGGCCTCGCCCGTCTGGTTGTACAGGGAGACGTTGCCGCCCGTCACCGGCGTGCCCAGCTGCCGGCAGCCGTCCGCGAGGCCGCGCACCGCCTCTGCGAACTGCCACATCACGGCGGGGTCCTCGGGTGAGCCGAAGTTCAGGCAGTCGGAGACCGCGAGGGGCTTCGCACCGGTCGTCGCCACGTTCCGGTACGCCTCGGCGAGCGCAAGCTGCGCGCCGGCGTACGGGTCGAGCTTGGCGTAGCGGCCGTTGCCGTCCGTGGCGATGGCGACGCCGAGGCCGGTCGACTCGTCGATGCGGATCATGCCCGAGTCCTCGGGCTGGGCCAGCACCGTGTTGCCCTGCACGAAGTGGTCGTACTGGGACGTGATCCACTTCTTCGACGCCTGGTTGGGTGAGCCCACGAGCTTGAGGACCTGGTCCTTCAGCTCCGCCGACGTCTCCGGCCGGGGCAGCTTGTTCGCGTCGTCGGCCTGGAGTTCGTCCTGCCAGGCCGGGCGGGCGTACGGGCGCTCGTACACCGGGCCCTCGTGCGCGACCGTGCGCGGGTCGACGTCGACGATCTTGCCGCCGTGCCAGTAGATCTCCAGCCGGTCGCCGTCGGTGACCTCGCCGATCACCGTGGCGATGACGTCCCACTTGGCGCAGATCTCCAGGAAGCGGTCGACCTTCTCCGGCTCGACCACCGCGCACATGCGTTCCTGCGACTCGCTCATGAGGATTTCCTCGGGCGAGAGCGTGGAGTCGCGCAGCGGGACGTCGTCCAGGGTAACGCGCATGCCGCCGGAGCCGTTGGAGGCCAGTTCGGAGGTGGCGCAGGACAGGCCGGCCGCGCCCAGGTCCTGGATGCCGACGACCAGCTTCTCCCGGAACGCCTCCAGGGTGCACTCGATGAGGAGCTTCTCCTGGAAGGGGTCGCCGACCTGGACGGCGGGGCGCTTGGAGGGCTTGGCATCGTCGAAGGTCTCGGAGGCGAGGATCGAGGCGCCGCCGATGCCGTCGCCGCCCGTGCGGGCGCCGTACAGGATGACCTTGTTGCCGGCGCCGGACGCCTTCGCCAGGTGGATGTCCTCGTGCCGCATCACACCGATGGCACCGGCGTTGACCAGCGGGTTGCCCTGGTAGCAGGCGTCGAAGACGACCTCGCCGCCGATGTTGGGCAGGCCCAGGCAGTTGCCGTAGCCGCCGATGCCGGCGACGACTCCGGGGAGCACCCGCTTGGTGTCGGGGTGGTCGGCCGCGCCGAAGCGCAGCGGGTCGACCACGGCGACGGGGCGGGCGCCCATCGCGATGATGTCGCGGACGATGCCGCCGACTCCGGTGGCCGCGCCCTGGTAGGGCTCGACGTAGGAGGGGTGGTTGTGCGACTCGACCTTGAAGGTCACGGCGTAGCCCTGGCCGACGTCCACGACGCCGGCGTTCTCGCCGATGCCGACGAGGAGCGCGTCGGACTCGGGGGCCTTCTCGCCGAACTGGCGCAGATGGACCTTGGAGGACTTGTACGAGCAGTGCTCGGACCACATGACGGAGTACATGGCGAGTTCGGCGCCGGTCGGGCGGCGGCCCAGGATCTCCACGACCCGCTCGTACTCGTCCTTCTTCAGGCCGAGTTCGGCCCAGGGCAGCTCGACGTCGGGGGTCGCGGCCGCGTGTTCGACCGTGTCCAGAGGCGTCCGGCTCATGCGCCCACCAGCTTCTTGAGGATCGAGGTGAAGAAGGGGAGGCCGTCGGTGCGGCCGGTACCGATCAGCGGTTCCACGGCGTGCTCGGGGTGCGGCATGAGACCGACGACATTGCCCGCCTCGTTGGTGATGCCGGCGATGTCGCGCAGCGAACCGTTGGGGTTGAAGTCCAGGTAGCGGAAGACGACCCGGCCCTCGGCCTCCAGCTTGTCGAGCGTGTACGGGTCGGCGACGTACCGGCCGTCCATGTTCTTCAGCGGGATGTGGATCTCCTGGCCCTCGCGGTAGTCGCCGGTCCAGGAGGTTCCCGCGTTCTCCACCCGCAGCTTCTGGTCACGGCAGATGAAGTGGAGGTGGTCGTTGCCGAGCATCGCGCCCGGCAGTAGGTGGGCCTCGGTGAGGATCTGGAAGCCGTTGCAGATGCCGAGGACCGGCAGTCCGGCCCGCGCCTGCTCGATGACGCTCCCCATCACCGGCGAGAACCGGGAGATGGCGCCGGCCCGCAGGTAGTCGCCGTAGGAGAAGCCGCCGGGCAGCACCACGGCGTCGACCTGCTTGAGGTCCTTGTCCTTGTGCCACAGGGCGACCGGTTCGGCACCGGCGAGGCGGATCGCGCGCCGGGTGTCCTGGTCGTCGAGGCTCCCCGGGAAAGTGACGACGCCAATACGAGCGGTCACTTGGCGGCCTCCGCGACTTCCGCCTCCGCTTCGACCTTGACGGTGAAGTCCTCGATCACGGTGTTGGCGAGGAAGGATTCCGCAAGATCGTGGATGCGGACGAGCGCGGCCTCGTCGACCGGCCCGTCAACTTCCAGTTCGAATCGCTTTCCCTGACGTACATCCGAGATACCTTCGAAACCCAGGCGCGGCAGGGCACGCTGCACCGCCTGGCCCTGGGGGTCGAGGATCTCCGGCTTGAGCATGACGTCGACTACGACGCGTGCCACTGGCACTCCCGGTGTGTCGTGCTGAGCAGGTTCCTTCAGCGTACCCGTACGAAATTTCTACGCGGGTAGAGTTGGAGGAACCTACGTGATCGCCATCACGATCCGGCATCGAAGGGGTGCGGTTGTGAAAAGTTCCGGGAAAGATCCTCGGTCGGTCCCCCATAGCTATTGCGCTCGGACACGCTGAGGGATTTAGTCGGGCTTCACATTTCATTGCCGGGCACTGTACAAATGAATTGGCAATAGCCGATACTCGGCACGTCATCGCAGCTGAGCTGTATGAGGTGCCGCACGAAGGGACCGATATTCGTGGCGCAGAAGGTCGTGGTCACTCTCTTTGACGACATCGACGGCTCGGAAGCGGCGGAAACGATCGCCTTCGGACTCGACGGCAAGTCGTACGAGATCGACCTGAACAAGGCCAACGCCAAGAAACTGCGTAAGGCCCTGGAGCCGTACGTGGCGGCCGGCCGCAAGCGGTCCAGGTCGGGCAAGGCGTACCGGCAGACGGAGGTCGCCCCCGATCCGGCGGCCGTGCGCGCCTGGGCGCAGGCGAACAAGATGGACGTGCCCGCGCGGGGCCGCATCCCCAAGAAGGTCTACGAGGCGTTCAGCGCCGCGCAGTGAGCGCGGCCGACGACAGGTCACCCGCCCCTCGCCGCAACCGACTTGCGCTGCACCCCTCCTGATCAGCTAGAGTCTGGAGCACGCCGAGGGGCGAGGCCGAAAGGCCGAGGCCCACGGAGTACTTGCGGGTGTAGTTCAGTAGCAGAACATCCCCCTTCCAGGGGGAAGGCGCAGTGTGCAATTCCTGTCACCCGCTCTGCACCGCCGTCCGGACCACTCAAGGGGATCGGGTAGGCTGGTGCCCGCACCGATCGGTGGGAGCCGATCGGGAGCAATGCGGACGTAGCTCAGTTGGTAGAGCGCAACCTTGCCAAGGTTGAGGTCGCGAGTTCGAGCCTCGTCGTCCGCTCGGGAATGAGACCCCGGTCCATCGGACCGGGGTTTTTCCATGCCCGCCGGCGCCGCCCCGGCCGTCTCTGACATTTGTCACGCCGCGCGATGACATCGCGCACTGCCCCCCGGCCCGGGGCGCCGGAACGCTGGTGCCATGGACAACGACAGGCGCGAGCACGTGATCGAGGTCACCGACCTCCGACGTGTCTACGGGGGCGGGTTCGAGGCCGTGCGCGGGATCAGCTTCTCCGTGGCGCGCGGCGAGGTCTTCGCACTGCTGGGCACCAACGGGGCCGGCAAGACATCGACGGTCGAAGTGCTGGAGGGGCTGGCGGCACCGGCCGGCGGCCGGGTGCGCGTCCTCGGCCACGATCCCCACCTGGAGCGGGCCGCCGTACACCCGCGCACCGACGTCATGCTCCAGGAGGGCGGCTTCCCCGCCGAACTGACCGTCGCCGAGCTGGGTCTCGGCCTCGTCCAGGCGTTGGTGCTGTCCGTGGGCTGCGCGGTTCTCCTCGGCGCCGGGGCGCCCGAAGCGGCGTATCTCGCCGTTCTGGGCGTCGTATGCGGCCTCGTGCTGTGCGCCGCGCTCGCGGCGCTCACCGCCGCCTTCGCCAGGACCGCGGAGAGCGCCCAGGTCATCGCCCTGCCGCTGATCTTCGTCTCCATGGTCGGATCGCCTCGGAGGTCATGCCCGACCGGCTCGCCTCTGTCTGTGCACTCCTCCCGCTGTCCCCCCGGCATCCGGCTGGTGCAGGGCGGCTGGACCGGCCGGCTGACCGGGTACGAGGCCCTGGGCGCCCTGGCCATCGCGCTGGCCTGGACCGTGGTCGCGGTGTTTGCTGTACGGCGGTGGTTCCGCTGGGAGCCGCGGCGCTGACCACGGGCCGACGACACGGGGACGGGGAGATGGGCGACAGGAACGGCTGGTGGCGGCGGAAGAGCACACCGGGCAAGGTCGAGACCTATACGCGCTGGTCGTTCCACTTCTTCTCGGCGATGGAGCTGGCGACGATGGCACTGTCGACGTTCGCGCGGGGGGACGCGGCCCTCGCGGGCTGGCTCACGGCAATGGTGCTGGCACACGCGGTGCTGGGCGCCCTCACCGCCTCCCGCGCGCTGGACTGGGCCCGCGGTGGGCGCCCACAGCCGGTGCGGCTGCTGTGGGGGTACGGCGCGGTCACCTTCGCGGTCGCACTCGCCGCGCTCGGGTTCCGGGAGTCCTGGCCCCACGGCGAGGGCGTCGACGCGGCCACGATGACGGTGTTCGTCTGCGTGCTGACCTTCGGCGCCGGGACGATTCCGCTCGGGATGCGCGACCGGCGGCGGGTGCTCGCGCTCGTGGCCGGCTTCGCGGTCGGCGCCGGGCTGGTCGTCCTGTCGCTGGGCGCGCCTGGTCCCGCCGCGCTGCTCTCCTTCCTCGCGATCCTCTTCGGCGCCGGGCTCCTCGCCTTCACCTGCATCTTCTCCGTGTGGCTGCTGAACGCCGTCTACGAACTGGACGCGGCCCGCGAGACCCGCACCCGGCTCGCCGTCGCCGAGGAACGGCTGCGGTTCGGACGGGACCTGCATGACGTGCTGGGGCGCAACCTGTCGGTGATAGCGCTCAAGAGCGAGCTGGCCGTGCAGCTCGCCCGGCGCGAGCGCCCGGAGGCCGTGGAGCAGATGATCGAGGTGCAGCGCATCGCACACGAGTCGCAGCGCGAGGTGCGGGACGTCGTACGCGGCTACCGCGAGGCCGACCTCACCGTCGAACTCCACGGCGCCCAGGGCGTGTTGACCGCGGCCGGGATCGACTGCGAGATGACGGGCGAGGCCACGGGGCTGCCCGCCGACGTGCAGTCGGCGCTGGGCTGGGTGGTGCGCGAGGCCACCACCAATGTGCTGCGGCACGGCAACGCCGTACGGTGCCGCGTGGACCTCGGGACGCGCGACGGACATGTGGTGCTGACCGTGGAGAACGACGGTCGGTCCGGCGCCCCCGACACCGCCGGCGGGGGTTCCGGGCTCGCGGGACTGCGGGAACGGCTGGCCGCGGTGGACGGCACGCTGGAGGCGGACGCCGTCGGAGCGGACGGGTTCCGGCTGGTGGCCGAGGTGCCCTTGACGAGTCAGAGCGGAGTGAGGCGATGAGTTCCCCGGTACGGCTGCTGCTCGCCGACGACGAGCACCTCATCCGGGGCGCGCTGGCCGCGCTGCTCGCCCTGGAGGACGACCTCCTCGTGGTGGCGGAGGCGGCGAGCGGGCCCGAGGCGCTGGCGATGGCCCGCGCCCACCGGCCGGACGTGGCCGTGCTGGATCTGCAGATGCCCGGCGCCGACGGTGTGAGGGTCGCCACATCGGTGCGGGCCGAACTGCCCGACTGCCAGGTGCTGATCGTCACCGGGCACGGCCGCCCCGGACATCTGAAGCGTGCCCTCGCCGCGGGGGTGCGCGGCTTCGTGCCGAAGACGGTCAGCGCCCAGCGGCTCGCGGAGATCATCCGTACGGTGCACGCAGGAAACCGCTACGTCGACCCGGAGTTGGCCGCCGACGCGATCTCCGCCGGGGACTCTCCGCTGTCCGCGCGGGAGGCCGAGGTGCTGGAGCTGGCCGCGGACGGGGCGCCGGTCGCGGAGATCGCCCAGCGGGCCGCGCTGTCCCAGGGGACCGTGCGGAACTACCTCTCCTCCGCGGTGACCAAGCTCGGCGCCGAGAACCGTCACGCCGCAGTCCGTCTCGCCCGGGAGCGAGGTTGGGTATAGTGGCTCTCGCGCCACGGCGCAACGCGGACGTAGCTCAGTTGGTAGAGCGCAACCTTGCCAAGGTTGAGGTCGCGAGTTCGAGCCTCGTCGTCCGCTCGGGAAACGAGACCCCGGTCCATCGGACCGGGGTCTTTCTCGTGCCGTCAGCTCCAGCTCGTGCCGGTCAGCCGCTCGTACGCCTCCAGGTACTTCGCCCGGGTCGCCGCCACGACCTCCTGCGGCAGCGGCGGCGGGGGCTGCTCGCTCCTGCGGTCCCAGCCGGACTCGGCTGAGGTCAGCCAGTCGCGCACGAACTGCTTATCGTACGACGGCTGCGCGCGGCCCGGCTGCCACTGATCGGCCGGCCAGAACCGGGAGGAGTCCGGGGTGAGCACCTCGTCGGCGAGGACCAGGGTCTGTCCGTCGAAGCCGAACTCGAACTTGGTGTCGGCCAGGATGATCCCGCGGTCGCGGGCGATGTCCCGGGCCCGGGAGTACACGGCGAGGGTGGCCTGGCGCAGCTGGGCCGCGGTCTCCGCGCCGACCTGGCGGGCGACCTCCTCGTAGGAGACGTTCTCGTCGTGCTCGCCGACCTCGGCCTTGGTGGCCGGCGTGAAGATCGGGGCGGGCAGTTCGGAGCCGTCGACCAGGCCCTCGGGCAGGGCGAGGCCGCAGACCGTACGGGACTCGTCGTACTCGACCAGGCCCGAGCCGGTCAGATAGCCGCGGGCCACGCACTCGACGGGGATCATCCGCAGCGACTTGCAGACCAGGGTGCGGCCCGCCCAGTCAGCGGGCGCGCCCGCGGGCAGCTCCGTGCTCAGCACGTGGTTCGGGACCAGGTCGGCGAGCTGGTCGAACCACCACAGGGACAGCCGGGTGAGCACCCGGCCCTTGTCGGGGATCTCGGTCGGCAGCACCCAGTCGTAGGCGGAGATGCGATCGCTGGCGACCATCACGAGGTCGCCCGCCTCGTTCTGGTACAGCTCGCGCACCTTCCCGGTGTGCAGATGCACCAGACCCGGAACCTGGATCGGTTCGGGCTTTTCGACGAATCCGGACACGGTTCCTCCCCGTGGCTCTGTCCAACGGGTTGATTCTCCCGTATCGGACAGGGACCGCCGACAGGGGGTCAGTCACGCTTGCAGATACGGTCCAGCAGATTCGCCGTGGCGCGCTGGACACGGCTGTCCACATGCCCGGGGCGGTCCAGGGCCGGGGACCACGCGAACGTACCGGACGCGAAGACCAGCGCACCGGAGGGCGCCCGGTACAGCGAGGTCTCCTGGTGGCGCAGGACGCCGTCGTTGTCGGTGTAGGGGGAGTGGGCCAGCAGGATGCGCCCCTCGTGGTCGGGCAGCGGGGTGCGCGGGAAGTAGCGGTCGGCCTCGCCCGCCACCAGGCCGGCCAGTTCGTCACCCTCGTAGGCGCCGGTCGCCTCCCACAGCCAGTGACTCGCGTTGCGCACGATCAGGGGGCGCGGTTCGGGGACCCGGCCCGCGTACTGGATGCCGACGAGTTGCTGCTCGGGCCGGTCGATCTCCCGCCACAGCACCGGCCGGCCGGGGCCCTTGCGCTTGCGGCAGGTGAGCAGGCGGTCGGGGACGCCGGACGGGGCGGGGCCCAGCTCCACCTGCCAGTACATGGTGTTGGCGGACAGAAAGACCAGCGAGGTGCCGTTGTCCCGGGCCTGCTCCGCGGTGCGGCGCATGTTGGCCGACCAGTACTCGTCGTGGCCGGGGAAGATCAGGCCCCGGTAGCGGGTGGGGTCGACGCGGCCGGCGTGCAGGTCGCGGGCGTCGGCGTAGGCGAGGTCGTAGCCGTAGCGCTCGGCCCAGCGGATGAAGTCGTAGGCGTGGCCGACGTGCAGGGGCAGACCCGCGCCCGCGTACGGACGGTCGAAGGAGACGGTGGTCGCCGCGTCGGCCTCGCCGAGCAGCCGGCCCTCGTCGTCCCAGGCGTGATAGAGGCTGGCGCCGGTGCGGCCGTCCTCCGGGTAGAGGTTGTAGGCCTGCCAGGTGATGTCGGGCAGCAGCACGAGCAGATCGGCGGGCCGGCTGTCGCGGACCGTGAACGGCACATGGGAGCGGTAGCCGTCCACGGTGGTGAGGACGGCGACGTAGGCGCCGTTGCTCCAGGACGACGGGACCTGGAGCCGCCAGGACAGCCACCAGTGGTGGCAGGAGACCGTGCGGTCGGCGGTCAGCGGCGGGGGCTGGACGATGCCGGAGAGCCGGGGGCTGGTGGTGATCTTGGCGGCGCCGTCCCCGCCGTAGTGACCGATCCGGTAGACGTCGACGCTGAACTCCTGCGGCGGGTCGACGGTGATGTGGAAGTCGACGGCCTCGCCCGGTGCCACCGCGCCGGTCGAGGTGAAGCCCTTGATCTGCCGGTGCACATCGTCGGCCGAGCGCGGGCCGCCGGACGAACGCGGCGCCGGCACCCGGGCGGTGCCGCCGACGGCGCCGGCGGACTGCTGCGGGATCGGGTCCACGTACCAGGGGACGACATGACCCGTGTCGTCGAAGTAGGTCTCGCTGCCGCGCAGCCAGGGAACGGGTCCCTGGCCGAAGGGGTCGCTGACGGCGTGCGCGAGTGCGCCCGACTCCCAGCGGCGGATGTGCTCGGATCCCATGGTCGCTCCCCTCCCTCGTGCCCCCGTGATGCGCCGTCCGCGCTGCCGTGCGCGCCCTCCGGCGCCGCCTGCGCGAACGGTCCCAGCACATCACATTCCGCACGCGCATGGTCACTACTTGTTGTGAATCGACTGGAAGTGGAAGATAGCCCTCCGCTATGCCGGATGCCCGGGGGCCGGGGCGGGGTGGGACGCCGGATGCCCGGGAGCCGGGGCGGGTACTACGCCGGATGCCCGGGAGCCACGGCGGGTGCGACACCGGATATCCGAGGGCCGCGGCGGGGTGCGACACCGGGTGCCCGGTGCCGCGGCGGGCGTCAGACCAGCCGTACCGGCTTCTCCGGCCTTATCCCCGACTCGACCAGCCAGGCGCGCAGCGGGGCCGGGTCGCCGTCCTCGGTCAGGCTGAGCACTCTGGAACTCAGGTCGGCGGCCCGCGCGCCGTTGACTATCAGGGACGGACCGTCGAGCCAGTCCAGGCCGGGGGTGGCACCGGCGGTGTCCATCGCGGCGCAGCAGACCATCGCCGTGACGTGGTCGGCGAGGAGTTCACGGGCGGTGCGCGGCGGTTGGAGCGGGAAGAGCGGCAGCGCGCCGTCGTCCCACAGGGCGGTGTCGGGGCCCTGGCCGGGTGCGGTCCGGCCGGTGGGCGCGGCGGCGGCCTCCTCACGGGCCAGTTCGGCGCTGAGCCGGGCGGCGAGCGCGGCACCACGCGGGGTCCCGGTGTCGGCATCCGTCTCGTCGTACCACTCCGACCGCTCCCAGCGCTCCGACTCCGCGGCGCCGCCGGGATCGGTGACCTCGGTCGGGTCGGGGTGGTCGGTGAGGTCGGTCCGGCCTGGGTGGTCGGTGCGGTCCATCTGGTCGGAGTGGTCGATGAGGCCGAGGGGGGCAGTAGGGGTCGGTGGGTGTGACAGGTGGTCGAGGACGCGGGCCAGGGTGGGACCCTCGGGGTCCCGGGCGGTGGCGTCCGGCACCGGGCGTACGCCCAACGTGTCCAGGACGCGGTGGAGCCGGGCCGCGTCCGTACGCCACTTGCGGTCGACGACCTCCTCCGGGTACTCCTGCCAGCCCACCGGTGACCAGTCCGGTCCCGGCTCCGCCGGGCCGCCGTGGAAGAGGCGGGCGGCGAGCAGCGAGGCGGCCTCGTCCACCGTGCCGGGCTCCTCCAGCAGATCGCAGGCCGGGCGCTCGCCGAGCCGGGAGGCGAAGCCCTCGGCCAGCCGGTCGCGGCGGGACAGCTCGGTCAGCGCCGCGACGACGCCCGCGTCCAGCCGGGAAGGCCAGCGGCCCATCCGCCAGGCGGGGAGCGCGACGCGGGTCAGCAGCCGGTCCCAGCCCGCGTACGCCAGGCCCACCTGCTCCTGCGCGACGATCCGCAGCCCGTAGTCCACGGCCTGCGCCCGCTCGGCGGCGGCCGCCGCCACACCCCGCTCCATCTCGGCGGCGTGCCCCCGGCAGCCGCGCAGCATCAGCCGGGCCGCCCAGCCGGCGCCCGCGAGCACGGTGCGGGCGAGCGGGCCGCGGCCGGGTGTCGAGGTCACGGCCACCGCCGCGTCCAGCCCCCGGACGAAGCGGCGGGCCGCCGCTATGTCGGGGTGCGCCGAAGGTCCCGTGCCGGCGACGACCGGGGCGAGGACCGCGCGCAGCTCACCGACGCGCATCCACCACAGGAAGGGCGAACCGATCACGAGGACGGGCGTGGCGGGCGTACGACGGTGGGGGCGCCGCCCCGGGCCCGTCAGTTCGTCCCGGCGGCGTGCCGCGGGCGGGCCGTGCGCCGGATGAGTGCGGTCCTCCAGCCAGCTGTCGCAGTCCGGGGTGAGCGCTATGGCGGACGGGGCCGGTACGTCCAGGCGGTCGGCGAGGTCGCGCACCATCCGGTACAGATCCGGGGCGGACTCCTCGGAGATCGGGATCGTCGGGCTGACGGCGGGGCGGGCGCGTGCCACGACCAGGGCGACGCCCGCCGCGGCCAGCAGCACCAGCAGGGCGACCACGGTCACGATCCCACGCGCGATGTCCCAGCCACCGCCCACGAGATGACCGGTACTGCCCCCGGCCAGCAGGATCACGGCCGCCGCGGCGGGCAGCACCGCCACGGCCAGCGCCCGACCGCGCACCCGCAGCACGGCGAGCGCCCGGGAGCGCGCGGCCTGCGCGCCCGCCTCCACATCCATACCGCTCACGACCGGACGTCACCCCCTTACTGTCCTGGCGCTTTCCTGGCGTTGCTCACTCCCCCACTGTGGCACCCGCCACTGACATCGCAATGCCGGTGGGCCAAGTGCCGGAACGCATGCGCCGCACCATAGTTGGGGCCCCGGCCGCCGTCAGCCGGATGGAACATCGCTCACTCGATGGAATGGCTTTGGTCAGAGCTGAATGACGGACAGCAAAGATCAGGCCCCGGATTTGCGTCCGGGGCCTGAGCTGCGTCGACGTGCGGTCAGACGCCCGCCGCCTCGGCCGCGATGTCCGTACGGTGCTGGGATCCGTCGAGACCGATACGCCCCACGGCCGTGTACGCGCGGTCGCGGGCCTGGGCCAGGTCCGCGCCGGTCGCCGTCACGGACAGGACCCGGCCGCCGGCGCTGACGATCGCGTCGCCGTCCCGCCTGGTCCCGGCGTGCAGGACGTAGGTGTGCGGGGCGTCCTCGGCGGCCACCTCGTCGAGACCGCTGATCGGGTCGCCGGTGCGCGGGCCGGCGGGGTAGTTGTGCGAGGCGACGACCACGGTGACCGCGGCATCCTCGCTCCAGCGCAGCGGCTCCAGGTCGGCGAGGGTGCCCCGCGCGGCGGCGAGCAGCACGCCGGCCAGCGGGGTCTTCAGCCGGGCCAGCACCACCTGGGTCTCGGGGTCGCCGAAGCGGGCGTTGAACTCGATGACCCGCACGCCGCGCGAGGTGATCGCGAGGCCGGCGTAGAGCAGGCCGGAGAAGGGGATGCCCCGGCGGCGCATCTCGACGACGGTCGGCCGCAGAACGGTCTCCAGGACCTCGTCCACCAGCTTCGGGTCGGCCCAGGGCAGCGGCGAGTACGCGCCCATGCCGCCGGTGTTGGGGCCCTCGTCCCCGTCCAGGGCGCGCTTGAAGTCCTGCGCGGGCTGGAGCGGGACGACGGTCTCGCCGTCGGTGATCGCGAACAGGGACACCTCGGGGCCGTCGAGGAACTCCTCCACGACCACGCGCTCGCAGGCGGCGGCGTGCGCCTTCGCGGCGTCGAGGTCGTGCGTGACGACGACGCCCTTGCCGGCGGCGAGTCCGTCGTCCTTGACGACGTACGGCGCCCCGAAGGCGTCGAGCGCCGCGGCGACCTCGTCGGCGCTGGTGCAGAGGTAGGAGCGGGCCGTGGGCACCCCGGCCGCCGCCATCACGTCCTTGGCGAACGCCTTGGACCCCTCGATCCGCGCGGCCTCCCCGGACGGGCCGAACACGGGGATGCCCGCCGCACGCACCGGGTCGGCGACCCCGGCGACCAGGGGGGCCTCCGGGCCGACGACCACGAGGTCGACGCCGAGGCCGGTGGCCAGCGCGGTGACGGCCGCGCCGTCGAGGGGGTCGACCGGGTGCAGCTCGGCGACCTCGGCGATGCCGGCGTTGCCGGGGGCGCAGTGCAGCGCGGTGACGGCGGGGTCGAGGGACAGGGAACGGCACAGGGCGTGTTCGCGGGCGCCGCCGCCGATGACGAGGACCTTCACGGGGTCAGCCTAACCGGCACGGAGGGCACCGCTTTGTGCGGGCCGCCGAGGGGGCGGGGGCGGCGGGCTTGTACGAACCGCCGAAGGCGTCCGAAGAAGGGGTCCGGCGACGGCCGAAGAAATCTGGAGACAAGGGGGAGAGAGGAGAAGTACGGGAGGGAGGGGCGAGGAGTACTCGCACCTGGACCGGACCGCGCCCTGGGTCGGGCGAGGAGTAGTGGCGCACCCGGGCCGCGCCCTGGATCAGGCGAGGAGTGCTGGGCGTATCCGGACCGTCCACTGCCCCCGGTCGGCGAAGAATGCTGGCGCACCCGGACCGGACCGCTCCTCGAGGCGGGAGGACCGCTGACGCAACGGTCGGCGAGGAGCGCGGGCGCATCCGACCCGGACCGCGCCCTGGGTCGGGCGAGGACCGCTGGCGCAACGGTCGGCGAAGAGCGCACCGGGACCGGCCGCTGCCCCGGTCGGCGGGGAATGCTGCGTATCCGGACCGCCCACTGCCCCCGGTCGGCGAAGAATGCTGGCGCACCCGGACCGGACCGCTCCTCGGGGCGGGAGGACCGCTGACGCAACGGTCGGCGAAGAGCGCTGGCGCATCCGGCGCCCGCCTCCGGTCGGCGAAGAGCGCACCGGGACCGGCCGCTGCCCCGGTCGGCGGGGAATGCTGCGTATCCGGACCGCCCGCTGCCCCCGGTCGGCGAACAGTGCTCCCGCACCGAGACCGCCCACTCCCCAGTCGGCGAACAGTGCTCGCGCATCCAGATCGCCCGCTGCCCCCAGTCGGTGCGGGCTGTGTCCTACTCGTTCGTGAACTCTTCCACCACCGTCGCGCCCAGTTCCCGCACGATGAGTTCGTGGCCGGACAGGGCCGACTCGTCGAGGTCGGGGTCGTCGTCCTCGGGGATGTCGTCCTCGGGGGCGACGGGGGGCGGCTCCGGAGCCGCCGTCGGCCGGGGGGCCGGGGCGGCGGCCGGCGCGGCGGCGGAGGGCCGGTCCTGGGGCGCCGCGGGTGGCGGTGCCGCCTGCTGGGGTGCGGCGGGGCGTGGGCCGGGGGCGCCGTAACCCTGGGTGCCCTGGGATCCCTGGCTTCCACCACCGCCGTAGCCGCCGCCTCCGCCGTAGCCGCCCGGGGTTCCGCCGGTCGGCGCCGGGGACGAGCCGCCGGACGGGTCGACGATCGCCTCGATCTTCCACTGCACGTTGAACTGCTCGGCCAACGCCTGCCGCAGTACGTCCTCGCTGCCGCTGCTCGCGAAGTTGTCACGGGCGCCCGCGTTGACGAAGCCGAGTTGGAGGGTGCTGCCGTCGAAGCCTGCGACCTGGGCGTTCTGGCTGAGCAGGATCCAGGTGAAGCGGCGGCGGTTCTTGACGGCCTCCAGGATGTTCGGCCAGAGCATGCGGGGGTCGAGGCCGCCGGGGGCGGGTGCCGCCGGGGCCTGCGGGGCGGCGGCCGGAGCCTGCGGGGTGACGGCGGGAGCCTGCGGGACGGCGGCGGCCGGGGGCTGCTGTCCGCCGCCCGCCGCGGCCGCCGTGGGCCAGCCGCCGGGCCGTCGGCCAGCGCCCGCGGGCGCCGCGGTGGGCCAGGCACCTGGCGCGGCGACGGGAGCGGGCGTCGGGGCCTGGGGGGCGGCCGGTGCGGGGGCCGGCTGAGCCGCGGGCGCGGGCGTCGGAACCGCCGGGGCCTGCGGGCCCGCCGGGGCCGGCTCCGTGGACATGGCACCGGGAGGGGTTCCCGGCGGCGTCTGCGGAGGCGCCGCCGGAGGTGGCATCGGAGGTGGCATCGGGGAGGCGCCGCCGCCCGGTGTCCGTACGGCCGCGCGGGCCGCGGCGGGACCACCGCCGGGCAGCCCACCGCCGCCTCCCGGGTGGGCGTCGGGGCCGGGGACGTACCCCGCCGTGGGGGCGCCGCCGCCTCCGGAGAAGTTGACGCCGCGCTCCAGCCGGTCGAGGCGGGCCATGACGGAACGCTCGTCCCCGTAGGCGGCGGGCAGCAGTACGCGCGCGCAGATGAGTTCGAGCTGGAGGCGGGGCGAGGTGGCGCCGCGCATCTCGGTCAACCCCTCGTTGACCGTGTCGGCGGCGCGGCTCAGCTCGGCGGCGCCGAAGATGCCCGCCTGGGCCTGCATGCGCTCGACGACATCGGCGGGGGCGTCGATGAGCCCCTTCTCCGCTGCGTCCGGCACGGCGGCGAGGATCACCAGGTCACGCAGCCGCTCCAGCAGATCGGCGACGAAGCGACGGGGGTCGTTGCCCCCTTCGATCACCCGGTCCACGACCTCGAAGGCGGCGGCCCCGTCACCGGTGGCGAACGCCTCGACCACGGAGTCCAGCAACGACCCGTCGGTGTATCCGAGCAGCGCGGTGGCCATGGCGTACGTCACACCGTCGGCGCCCGCGCCCGCGAGGAGCTGGTCCATGACGGACATGGAGTCACGCACGGACCCGGCCCCGGCGCGCACCACGAGCGGCAGCACCCCGTCCTCGACCGGGATGTCCTCCTTCTGGCACACCTCGGCGAGGTAGTCCCGCAGGGTGCCGGGCGGCACCAGCCGGAAGGGGTAGTGATGGGTCCGCGACCGGATGGTCCCGATGACCTTCTCGGGCTCGGTGGTGGCGAAGATGAACTTGAGGTGCTCCGGCGGCTCCTCGACGACCTTGAGCAGGGCGTTGAAGCCGGCCGACGTGACCATGTGGGCCTCGTCGATGATGTAGATCTTGTAGCGGCTGCCCGCGGGGCCGAAGAAGGCCTTCTCGCGCAGCTCGCGGGCGTCGTCCACCCCGCCGTGCGACGCGGCGTCGATCTCGATGACGTCGATGGAACCGGGCCCGTTCCTGGCCAGGTCACGGCAGGACTGGCACGTGCCGCACGGCGTGGGCGTCGGCCCCTGCTCGCAGTTCAGGCAGCGGGCGAGGATGCGCGCGCTCGTCGTCTTACCACATCCGCGCGGCCCGCTGAACAGGTACGCGTGATTGACCCGGTTGTTCCGCAGCGCCTGCTGCAACGGGTCGGTGACATGCTCCTGCCCGATGACCTCGGCGAAGGTCTCCGGGCGATAGCGGCGGTACAGCGCGAGAGACGACACGCTTACGAGGTTATAGGCGCCCACCGACAACGATCCCCGCCGCGGTCCACGCTCCCGGGCATGACAGCGCCCCCCACGCACCCGTCAGAGCCAACCTACCCTTGCTGCCTTCCGGCCCTGGGGGAGTTCAGTCAGATAGCGCCGCGTGAGGGGCTTCGCAAAGAGTACCCGATGCGAGCGGGAGGAACGAGTTCGCGAGCACTCCTCCGGGTCATGTAATGTTTCCGGCGGAGGATTCGCCTAGAGGCCTAGGGCGCACGCTTGGAAAGCGTGTTGGGGGCAACCCCTCACGAGTTCGAATCTCGTATCCTCCGCCATTGCTCTCACCGGGCAATACGTCGAAGGGCCCCACCGCGAGGTGGGGCCCTTCGACGTTGTCCTCAGCCCTCGTTGTCCTGGTTTTTGTCCACAGCGGGTGTCTCGGGGGCCCCAGATGGCTTCGGCGATCTTCCGGGCCACGTCCTTGAGCATGGCGTCCGGCACGTGGAGGTACCGCGCTCGCAGGCACGGGATGTCGCAGTCATAGCCCGATCATCCGGACCTTGCTGCCGCACAGCCGGGTCAGGCCATCGACATCCGACGTGAGGATGGCGACCGGGCCAGGCTGACGCAAGGCCGCTTCCGCGACGGTGGCGTCGATCGCGTACTTGTGTCCGTGCAGACCCGCGCCCTTGAGTAGTTGGGCCGCCGCCTTGGCCGCTGCCTCCGTGATCGGCTCCACCTTGACCCGGGAGAGCGCCCATTGCAGTCGGGGCAGGTTCACCCTGGCGTGGCTCACCTCCATGATGGTGTTGGCGCTGACGACGAGGTCCGCGCCCATGTCGTCGAACCCCTGCAAGCACGCCGCCGCGCTCTGCTACGCCATCGCCGCCACCGTCGACACCGACCCGTTCGTGCTCTTCGCGCTGCGCGGGCGCGGCCGCGAGGAGGTCTTCGCCCAGCTGCGCGCACTCCGTACGGCGGCACAGGAGACCGCGGCCCCGCCAGCACCGGCCGGCATCCCGGCCGCCGCCGCATACGCCCGTTGGGGCGAACAGGCTCCCGAACTGCCCGAACTCCCGGAACCCGCCGCCCACACCACGGCGCTGCCCGTCGCTCCGCCACCCGGCACCGGCTTGGCCGCCGCGGACCTGGAACGTCTCATGGCTGACGCCACCGCGCGCGCCGCCCGGCTCCTCGCGGGCGACACCGCCGACCTGCACCTGACCCAGCACCAGGACGCCGTGCGCATCGCCGCAAGCGACCCCGGGCCCGAGTGGTTCCACCGCCTGATCCAGAACTCCGGCACCAACCCCACTGCCTTCGCACGCCTCACCCGCGCCTGGCGTCACGGCGGCCCCACGGGCATCACCGTCGCCGAACAGACCTACGCCCCCGACCCGACGGTGATGAAGGCCACCCGCACCGCCCTGGACGCGGCCCTCACCGAGATGACTGACTCACCCACACACCTCAGAACCTGGCGCAACCGCCTCACCCTCACCCACCACGGCATCCAGCTGCGTCTGGGCCCCGACACCCGCTGGTACCCCTACCTCCAGGACGACGACGGCGAATGGTGGCCCGTGGCACCAGCCGAAAGCGACCCGGTCACCGCGCTCACCGCGGCTTGGTCGGAGAAGAACGGGGAGTAAGGAGGCGGTTCCCCGCTGAGCGGGAGTCACGGGCAGAAGCCGTGGTTGCAGTTCTGGTCGCATTCACCTGCGTACAGCACCGTTCAGAACCCCCTGCCCGGACCAGCTGCACCGCCGGTCAGGACATGGTCCGGCCCTCGGCCCCGCAGGTGGGGAAATTGGTGTGCTCTGGGCCACAACCATCCGGTGGGTCCGGCTGTCTGACCTGGTGACCGAAACGCGCGGACAGTGATCTTCGCAGGGGTTCGTGGTGATTCACGGTGATTTGCCGTGCCCTGCCCGCTGTCCGGTGGCAGTGAACGACACCCGTCGAGTCAGTCATCCAGAGCTAGGGGGAGCTTCCTCATGCGTGCTCGCAGAATCCTGGTCGTGGCGGCGGTGTCCGCCTGTGCCCTCCTTCCGGCGGCCTCCGCCGTGGCCGGCACCGGACCCGCTCCGTCACCGAACAAACAGCACACGACCGCACGTTCGGCCGTGCCGTCCGAGGCCGGCAACCCGATGAGCGTCAAGGCTCAGGCCGCCGGCGTCTGCGCGGACGCCTACCAGATCGGCACCACCGCCTACATCGACCGAGGGGGCGCGCACGTCGCCTCCGTGAAGCAGTTCTACTCGCCGAACTGCAACCGCAACTACGGCTACCTGTGGGTGTGGCAGAGCTTCCGCGACAAGATCAAGGACTACGACGTCAGCACCGGCGTCTACAGCTACTCGCGCGACCAGGTCGTCGGCCAGGCCACATGGAAGGCCACGAACGTCCAGGAGTTCTGGTCCCTGCCGGCGGACACGGTGAACGAGTGCACCGCGGCCATCGGCAGCCTTCGCGCTCCCGGCGACCCGGTGGCGGGCCAGGCGGTCACGTCGAAGCGCTGCTGACCACCCGGCGGCTCCGCCCCTCCGGTGGGCTCCGGCGGTTGTGTTTCCCGGCCGCCCAGACACTCCGCTGGGTGGGCGGCGATGTGCCGTCGGTCGTCTGCGGCGCCGTTGTGGCTGATCGCGCAGTTCCCCGCGCCCCTTCGGGGGCGCCCTACCTGCGTCCCCACGCACAGCCCCCTCGGAGTGGTCTCCGAGGGGGCTGCGTGCCCTGGGTACACCCGCAGTGCCCTGGGTGCACCCGCAGGGTTCAGTACTGTTCGGTTTCCGCGTAACCCACGGTCGAGTTGTCGTCCGCGTCGAAGGCGGCGGCGGTCGGGTCGAATCCGGGCGGGCTGTCCTTCAGGGCCAGGCCCAGGCCGGCCAGCTTCGCCTTGACCTCGTCGATGGACTTCGCACCGAAGTTGCGGATGTCCAGCAGATCGGCCTCGGAGCGTGCCAGGAGTTCGCCCACCGAGTGGACGCCTTCCCGCTTGAGGCAGTTGTAGGAGCGGACCGTCAGCTCCAGCTCCTCGATCGGCAGCGCCAGGTCCGCGGCCAGCGCGGCGTCCGTCGGGGACGGACCCATGTCGATGCCCTCGGCGTCGATGTT
>NZ_JBIWKB010000043.1:0-46931 GCF_044765425.1 Streptomyces sp. NPDC102462
GAGATCCTCGCCAAGGTCCGACTCGTCCAGACCAGCGTGAAGAAACTCGTCAATAACAACTCGAAGTAACTCAATCAGGGTCACGAGACACTAGGCTTCTGGGTATGGAGATTCTGGGCGCCTCGCTGCGCATCTGCGTCGACGACCTCGATACCGCGGTCCCCTTCTACGAACGTCTGACGGGCGGCCGGGCGGTGCGCTCCGAACGCGGTGGCGTACGGGTCGCCGCGGTCGGCTCCTTCCTGCTGATGAGCGGCCCCGAGGCCGAGCTGGAGCTGCTGCGCAAGGTGGCCGCGACGGTCGCGGTCAAGGACGTGGACGAGGCCCACCGGCTGCTGACGGACCTCGGCGCGCAGGTCCTGGCGGGGCCGGTGGCCACCCCGGCGGGCCGCAATCTGCTCGCGATGCACCCGGACGGCTCCCTGTTCGAGTACGTGGACCACCGGGCCTGACCGCACCCGCCTCGCCGGCAGCACCCGAAGCGGCTCCGTGCGGTCGGGCGGGCATGATCCTGGGCCCCGGGGGCCGCCGTCAGGGGGTGGTGGGGTGCATGCGGAAGTCGTAGGGGGCGGGCAGCGGCTCGTCGGTGAGGCGGGCCCACAGCCGGCCGATGGTCTGCGCGCCCTCCCTCAGGTCGGCCACCTCGAAGCCCTCGTCGAAGACGGCGCGTGCCTGCGCGGGCCGCCCCTCGGCGAGCAGCAACTCGGCCTCCAGGAGCCGGAACCGGCCGCGCCGCCGGGTCGCCGCAGGCAGCCGCTCCCACACCGCCCGTGCCTGGCCGGCGCGCCGCACCGCCAGCAGCGCCTCCAGTGCCTCGCGGCCGAGCGCGGCGGTGGCCGCGGTCCACGACGGGCCGTCGTCGCGCCGCTCGCGGCACAGGTCGTCGAAGGCACCGGCGTACCGATCGGCGGCCCGCTCGTGGTGGCCCCCCTCCTGGTCGGCGACGGCGAGACAGCGCAGCAGCGGCCACCCGGAGGGTGCCTGCGGCAGGGCCCGCTCCCAGCTGCGCACCGCCTGCGCCCGGTCGCCGGCGTGCCACTGGGCGACGCCGAGGTGGTACTCGGTGTGCGGGGTGGCGGGCGCGTTCTCCAGCATGTCCCGCCAGTGCGCGGCCACCAGGGTCTCGTGCGGCGGCCGTGCCCGGCGCGGCTCGGGCAACGAGCCGGTGCGCAGCAGCTCGAGCCAGGGTGTCTGGGCCTCGCCGAGGGTGGACTCGGCGAGGGGTGTGCCGGGCAGCTTCCACCCGCCGCGCAGCGCTTCGAGCGCGCCCCAGCCGGAGCCGGTGGCCAGCGGCTCGCCGGGTTCGGTGTCGGCGTACGGCTTCCAGGCGGCGTACGCGGCGTCCACGTCCGCCCGCGGCAGCACCGCCTCCAGGCGTCGCGCGGCGCCGTCCGTCACGGCGGCCCACTCGCCGTGCGGCGGCGCGTCGAGCGGCCCGTACGCCTCAAGCCAGGACACCTCGCCTGCCGCCTCGAGCCGGACGTGTTCCAGCTGGGTGCGGGCGAGCCCGGCCTGGATCTCGCAGTAGCCACCGGTGCCGGGCTCGGTCAGCCACTCCTGCCAGCGGCGCCCGCCCGGTCCGCCGCCCCACACGAACAGCTTGCGTCCGCGCAGTACGTCGGTCGACGTCTGCACCAGCCCGTGCCCGTCGGCGTCGAGGGCGGCGATCCAGCGGCGGCGGCCGTCCGGGACCTCGTAGAAGTAGTCGGCGGCGTGCGACTCGGCCGGCGGGTAGGACCGGTCGATGCCCGCGTGCGACGGGACGGGCACCCGGCTCAGGCGGCGCTCGTAGCCGAAGTGCCAGGCCTCCTCGGCGGGGGCGAGGACCCGGCACTCCTCGGGCACGGCGGTGTTGGACCACCAGTACACGGGCACGGGCCGCTCGTGCGGGTTGCGGATGCGCACGCCGACGTACAGGAAGTCGGAGCCGTCCGGCAGCCACAGGTCGACCTGGAAGGGCACGTCGCGCAGCCGCTCCCACTCCCACAGCCGCAGCATCTGCCCGCCGTCGGGGGCGGCGACCCGGGCGGCGTGCAGGGGCGCGCAGGACAGGGCCGTGTGGCCGGTCGCGCCGATGTTCCATTCGATGCCGCCGGAGTACCAGGCGTCGTTCAGGGCGAAGTTGGCGGGCTGGAACACCGGGTTGCGGTAGAGGAGTTCGCGGCCGGTGGGCAGCTGGACCAGGGAGACGACTCTTCCGCCGAGGCCGGGCAGGACGGTGGCGCGCAGCCGGTCGTTCTCGATCACGAGCGCGTCGAGGGCGCGCGGGGCGCGCGCCCGGTCGTAGCCGTCCCGTACCCGGACGGGCAGCAGGCTGCGCAGCGGTTCGTAGCCGATCTGCCGGGCCATGTCGCGGGGCATGTCGTCGCGGTCCCGGTCCTCGATGCGGTGCATCTCGTCGAGCGGGCGCAGTGGGGGCAGCGGGTTGTCCGGCCCCAACTCCGCGGCGGGCAGCGTCAGTACCTCACGTCGGATCGTCGTCACGATCACCATGGAACCCGGCGCGGGGCGAGCCGACCAGGGGCACTGCCGGTCAGGATTGCGCAAAGGCGGCGACCACGGCGTCGGCGAGCAGTGCGCCGGCCGTGCCGTCCGCATCCAGGTCGGGGTCGTAGATGGTGACGTTGAAGCCGACGCACCGCGGGGAGGCGAGCAACGGGCCCAGCAGTGCGACGAGTTCCCCGGGCAGCAGTCCGTCGGGGTCGGGGCTGTCGACGGCGGGCATCACCGAGGGATCGAGGACGTCGGCGTCCAAGTGCACCCAGAACCCGTCGAGTCCGGGGGTCCCGAAGCTCTGCGCGGCGGCCCGGGCGAGCGTGTCGGCGCCCTGCTCGCGCAGGTGGCCCACGGTGGTCACGGGGATCTTCAGGGCGGTCAGCTCGGCACGGTCCTCGGTGAAGGCGTCGCGGATGCCGAAGAACCGTACGTCCTCGTCGCGCAGGTAGGGCCGCAGGCCCTCCAGGTCCGTGAGGTCCCGCTGGCCGCGACCGGTGGCCAGGGCCACCTCCTCGCCGCCGGCCGCGCCGATCCGGTCGGAGTTGCCGGGGTGCCGGAAGTCCAAGGAGGCTCCCCCACTGCCTGAAGGGCGTGGGTGGTACCCCCAACAGCCACCAGCCCGTACCGGCCGAGGCGGCGCAGCGCGAGGGAGGCGCCGAGCTGGATGGAGCAGTCACCGCCGAGGACGACGGGGAAGTCACCGGCGCGGACGTGCCGTTCGATGCGGTCGGCGAGCTTGACGGTGTACCCGGCGAGGGCCGCCGCGTTGAAGACGCCGTCGCCCTCCCGCCAGTCGCCGCGGTCGTAGCGCGGCGGGACCACGACGCCGCCCTCAAGGGCGCCGAGCCGGTGCACGATGCCCTGTTCGCGCAGGGCACCGGCGAGCTTGTAGCAGCCGGGCACGGTACCGGGGGCCGGTGGGCGCAGGCCCAGGTTGGAGGGGGCGTCGAGCACCACGAGATTCCGCATGCGGTCGATCCTCGCCGACGGGGTGCCGAGCGTCCATCGGTTTGGGTGAGGGGACGGGCGCGCGGTGCACCGGGGAGGGCTCGCAGGACACCGGGAGGATCAGTCGGCGGCCCGTGTTTCGGCGGTGATCGCCCAGCGTTCGTGGTCCCGCCAGGCCCCGTCGATGAAGATCATGTCCGGGGAGAAGCCCTCCAGGCGGAACCCGGCGCGACGGGCGAGGGCTATGGAGGGGGCATTGCCCGGCTGGACGTTGATCTCCAGCCGGTGCAGCCGCAGCGGCCCGAACGCGTACCCGATCACGAGGTCAAGACCCTCGCTCATCAGTCCGCGCCCGGCCGCGTGCGCGAAGGCGCCGTAGCCGAGGGCGCCGCACTGGAAGCCGCCCCCGACGATGTTGTTGATGTTGATGAACCCGGCGATGCCCCCGCCGTCCTTCTCGCAGACCAGGAAGCCGGCCTTCGTCGGGTCCTCGATCAGCCGGCCCGCGTACCCGGCGTAGGCGGCGTCGGTGAGCGGCGGGAACAGCCACGGGTGGTGCAGGTCCTTGCTCTGCCGGGCCCGGGCGGTGAACTCCGGGCCGTCCCCGTAGGTGAAGTGCCGTATGCCCACCCGGGGGCCCTCGGCGAGATGGCGCGACTGGCTGTGCGGCATTCCGCCACCCTACGCCCCCGCGGTGGCCCGGCCGCGGCGGTCAGCGCAGGGCCGGCTCGTCGAGGGTCAGGGTGCCCGCGGTCGCGTCCAACTCGGCCGGCACACCGAACGGGACCGTCAGCGCCGCGTCGCAGTGGCCGAACCCGATCTCTTCGAGGACGGGTACGCCGAGCGGGCCGAGGCGGTCGGCGAAGACCGCCCGCAGTTCCTCGTACGGGCCGCAGTCGGCCCATGACCCGAGGCCGATCCCGGCCACGCCGTCCAGCCGTCCGGCGCGCACCAGCTGGGTCAGCAGCCGGTCGACGCGGTACGGCGCCTCGCCGACGTCCTCCAGGAGCAGCAGACCGCCCCGGGCGACCGGGGCCAGGGGCGTGCCGACGTCGGCGGCGAGCAGGCTCAGGCATCCGCCGAGGGTGACCCCGCGGGCCCTGCCCGGCACCAGCGCGGGTCTGCCCGAGGCGATCGTGCGGACGGTCTCCGGGGCGAACAGAGTGGCCCGCAGATGCTCCTGGGTCCGGGTGTTCTTGACGAAGTCGACGCCCGCCGCCGCGGGCCCGTACAGCGTGACCAGGCCGAGCCGGGCGGCGAAGGCCCGGTGCAGCGCGGTGACGTCGCTGAAGCCGACGAGCACCTTGGGTCCTGCCGCCCGCAGCGCCTCCCAGTCCAGCAGGTCGACCATGCGCTGTGCGCCGTAGCCACCGCGGGCGCACAGCACGGCGGCCACGTCCGGATCGCACCAGGCCCGCTGGAGGTCGGCGGCCCGGTCGGCGTCCGTGCCCGCCAGATAGCCCAGCCGGCCGTGCCGGTCCAGCGCATGGGGCTGCACGACCGGGTCGAGGTCCCAGCCGCGCAGGATGTCGAGGCCCGCCGCCAGGCGGTCCTCGGCCACCGGGCCGCTCGGCGCGACCACCGCGACCCGCGCCCCGGGCACGAGCCGCGGCGGCCGTACGAGTGCTCTCACGTCACCAGCTCCAGTTTCTCGATCCCGGCCACGTCCAGCCCGAACACCTGGGCGTACAGGGAGAGTTCGGCCTCCAGGGCGCGCACCAGCGTCTCGGACCTGCGGAAGCCGTGCCCCTCCCCCTCGAAGGCGATGTAGGCGTGCGGTACCCCGCGCCCGGCGATCCGGGCGAGGAAGCGTTCGCACTGCACGGGCGGGCAGATCACGTCGTCCAGGCCCTGCAGCAGCAGGAACGGCGCGGTGATCCGGTCGGCGTGCTCGGCCGGCGACCGCTCCGCGTACCGTTCGGGAACCTCGGCGAGCGGCCCGACCAGACCCTCCAGGTACCGCGACTCGAAGTCGTGGGTCTCTCCCGTGCCCCAGCCGGTCAGGTCGAGGATCGGGTAGACGATGGTGCCGCAGGCGTAGATGTCCGTGCTGGTCAGGGAGGCGGCGCTGGTCCAGCCGCCGGCGCTGCCGCCGCGGATCGCGAGCCGGCCCCGGTCGGCGGTGCCCTCCTCGGCGAGGGCCAGGGCGACGGCGGCGCAGTCCTCGACGTCGACGACGCCCCACTGCTCGCGCAGCCGGTCCCGGTACTCGCGGCCGTACCCGGTGGAACCGCCGTAGTTGACCTCGACGACCCCGATGCCCCGGGAGGTGAAGTAGGCGATCTCCAGGTCCAGCACCAGCGGGGCGCGCCCGGTGGGCCCGCCGTGCGCCCAGACCACATAGGGCGCCGGCTCGCCGTCCGGTGCCCTGACGCCGGGGTGGTGGGGCGGATAGACGTGGGCGTGCACCTCGCGTCCGCCGGGGCCGGTGAAGGTGCGCACCCGTGGCTCGGGGTACAGGGCCGCATCGACCGGGTCGGTGTGCCGGGCGCCGATCACCCGGGCCCGGCCGGTGCCGGTGTCCAGTTCGACGACCTCGTACCCGCGGTGCGGGCCGGCGCCGACGGCGACGACCCGGTCGCCGTGCGCCGCGAGCGTCGGCTCGAACTCGGACCAGGGTCCTGCCGCGTCGGCCAGCTCGCCGGTCTCCGGGTCGAGGGTGCCGAGGGCCTTGGCGCCGCGGCCGTGCACGACCGCGATCAGTCCGCTGTCCAGCGGGGCGAACCAGCGGTGCCCGAGCTTCCACAGCGGCCCGCCGAACTCCTCCTCGCGCGGGCACAGCGGGGTGCCGTCGCGGTACAGGTTCCACCAGCCGCTGCGGTCGCTCGCGTACAGCAGGCTTCCGTCGGCCGCCCAGTCGGCCTGGGCGACGGACTCCGCCGGTCCCCCGGCGACCGTACGCGCCCCGCGCAGGGTGCCGTCGGCCGTGACGTCGGCGACGATCAGCTCCGTCCCGTCCCAGGGCATGCGCGGATGGTCCCAGGCGAGCCAGGCGGCGCGCCGGCCGTCCGGCGAGAGCCGGGGCCCGGTGACGAACCGGTGCCGTTCGGCGGTGAGTTCGCGCACGGCGCCGCGGTCCTCGGCGGCGGAGCCGTCCAGCGGCACGGCCGCCGCGACGCGCCGCAGGTCGCCGGGTCCTTCGCCGGTGAACTCCTCCAGCACGCACCACACTTCGCCGCGTTCCAGGTCGAGCCGCGGCTCGGCCCAGCGCAGTCCGCCGCCGACCGGCGAGAGGGGTGTGAGCGGGCAGGGTTCGCCGCCCGGCTCGTAGCGGTACAGCCGCTGGTCGGCGAAGTGCACGAACACGACGAGCGGCCGGCCCTCGTGCACCGCACCGGCCCAGGGGTGACCGCCGTACTCGATGACGCGGCTGCGCACGTTCCACGGCGCGGGCAGCAGCGACTCCTCCGTAGCTTCGGCACCGCGCCGCACCAGTGTCCGGCGTCCGCCCTCGGCCGGTCGTGGTTCGGTCCACCAGATCTCGTCGCCGACGAGGCCCAGCCACTCGGGGTGGCCGTCGTGCGCGGCGGCCAGGGCCGCGTCGATGGGCGAGGGCCAGGAGCCGTACGCCATGGTCCGCATGCGATCCCCCATCGTCTAGGCCGTCCGCAGGAAGCGGTCGAGGACGCGGACGCCGAAGTGCAGCGCCTCGACCGGCACCCGCTCGTCGACCCCGTGGAACATGGCCTGGTAGTCGTAGCCCTCGGGGAGCCTGAGCGGTGTGAAGCCGTAGCCGGTGATGCCGAGCCGGGAGAACTGCTTGGCGTCCGTGCCGCCGGACATGCAGAACGGCACGACGTGCCCCTCGGGCGCGAACTCCTGGACGGCGGCCCGCATCAGGGCGAACGTCGGCGAGTCAACCGGCGCCTGCAGGGCGACCTCCCGGTGGTGGTACTCCCAGTCGACGTCGGGTCCGGTCAGCCGGTCGAGGGTGGCGCGGAACTCGTCCTCGCCGTCCGGCAGATACCGCCCGTCGACGAAGGCGACGGCCTCGCCCGGGATCACATTGACCTTGTAACCGGCCTCCAGCATGGTCGGGTTGGCGCTGTTGCGGACGGTCGCCTCGACCAGCTTGGCGGCCGGGCCGAGCTTCAGCAGCAGCCCGTCCACGTCGTCCAGGTCCGCCTCGACGCCGTACAGGGCGGCGAGTTCGGTCAGGGCGGCCCGCACGGTCGGGGTGAGCCGCAGCGGCCACTCGTGCCCGCCGATCCTGGTGACGGCGGCGGCCAGCCGGGTCACCGCGTTCTCCCGGTTGACCTTGGAGCCGTGCCCCGCCCGGCCGCGCGCGGTGAGCCGCAGCCAGCCCGTGCCGCGTTCACCGGCGGCGATCGGGTAGATCTGGCGTCCGGCGCCGTCGTGGAAGGTGTACGCGCCCGACTCGCTGACGCCCTCGGTACACCCCTCGAAGAGGTGGGCGTGCCGGTCGGCGAGGAACCCGGAGCCGTCCTCGGCGCTGGCCTCCTCGTCGGCGGTGAAGGCGACGACGACATCGCGCCGGGGGCGCACGCCCTCGCGCGCCCAGGCCCGCACCACGGCGAGGATCATCGCGTCCATGTTCTTCATGTCGACAGCGCCCCGGCCCCAGACGACCCCGTCGCGGATCTCGCCGGAGAAGGGGTGCACGCTCCACTCGTCGGCCTGTGCCGGGACGACGTCCAGATGACCGTGGAGCAGCAGGGCCGGCACCGACGGGTCGGTGCCCTCGACTCGGGCGACGACGTTCGTACGGCCCGGGGTGCGTTCGACCAGGGTGGGTTCGAGGCCCGCGCCCGCCAGTCGTTCGGCCGCGTACTCGGCGGCGGGCCGCTCCCGGCAGTCGCCGTCGCCGCGGTTGGTGGTGTCGATCCGGATCAGCTCGGAGGTGAACCGGACGACCTCGTCCAGCGCGCGCTCGTCAGCCATACTGCTCCTCCACCGCGGCCGAGGCGATCGTGGTGACCGCCTTGAAGCTGCGGATCCCCTCGTACATGGTGCCGCTGGTGTACGCGACCTTGCGCTCGCCGGTCCGCTCGACGCCCGGCACGACGGTGGCGGCCTGCGCCAGGTGCTCGGCGTCGAACTCCAGGGCGATGGTGAACGGGCCCGCATGGACCGGTTCGTGGCGCACCGCCAGCGCGGCGGCCTCCTTGGCGGCGGTGTGGATGTCGGCGGCGGTCCTGGCCGGCGTGCGGCACACGGCCGCGTAGCGCGACACATGGTCCTTCACCGCGACCTTGAGCGCCTGCGGCGCGTAGCCGAGCGCGTCCTCGCAGGCCACGTCGTCCCCGGTGACGAGGACCACGGGCACCCCGTACTCGGCGACGACATGGGCGTTGAGCAGTCCTTCGCTGGCCCGTACGCCGTTCAGCCACACCCCGGTGATGGAGTTGGCGAGATAGGTGTGGGCGAGGACCCCCTCCATGCCGGCGCCCGCGTGGTAGCCGACGAAGGCGACGCCGTCGACGTCCCCGTGCTGCACGCCCTCCACCATGGACAGGGACTTGTGCCGCCCGGTGAGCATCTGCGCCCGCTCGTCGAGCCGCTCCAGGAGCAGGTTGCGCATGGTCCAGTGGGCCTCGTTGACGAGGACCTCGTCGGCTCCGCCGTCCAGGAAGCCGCGGACCGCGGCGTCGACGTCGGAGGTGAACATCGACCGGCACCGCTCCCACTGCGGCGTCCCCGGCAGCACGTCGGCCGGCCAGGTGACGCCGGTCGCGCCCTCCATGTCCGCACTGATGAGGATCTTCATGCCGCGCCACGTTACGCGCTGCCGGGCCGACCGGCCACGATCGAGCCGGACTGCTCCGCGCGCTCGGGAACATTCCGGCCCCGGCCGGCGCTGTCATGCATACCCCGTCGGGTAACGGCGGGGATCTTCGGACAACGACGACGGGCCGGGAAGGGTGTGGGAGTGATGACAGGTCAGGAGCGGCCGGGCACGGCCGAAGGCGCGTCCTTCGTGACGTCCTGCGGCCGGCGGATCGCGGTGAAGTGCCTGCGGCTGGCCTCACCGGAGAAGCCGATCAGCCGGGTCACGCTGGACGTGGGGCAGGACCGGGACGGCGGGCCGGGCACCTGGGCGGCGCTGACCGCGGACGAGGCCCGCGACCTGGCACGCGTCCTGCTCGCCCAGGCGTCCCTGGCGGAGCACCCCGGCCGCATGACAGATGATCCTTTGCTGTAGCGCCCCCAAGGGGCGAACTGCGCGACCAGCCACGACGCGCCCGTAGACAGAGCCGGCCGGGGCTCGGACGGCGTCATGCGGGCGCCCCGGCCACCAGCCACTGGGACGGCAGCTCGATGCGGCTGCCGTCCGGAGCGGACTCGGTCGTCACGAGCGGCAGTCCGCCGCTCGCCAGAACGGTGAGCCCGGCCGTGCGCAGATACTCGGACACCGCGTCGTCGGCCACCGCGCCGGGCACTATGCCGTGACGGAAGACGGGGGCGAGCTTGGATGGCGGCCCCGCCGGCCCCTGGGCCAGGCCCCGCAGGACCGCGCCGGCGGCCTCGGACGGCTCGACCAGGAAGACCCGGCCGCGCTCCCCCACGAGGGTCGCGAGCCCGTCCGCCAGCGGCCGGCGGTCGTCCGGTTCGACCTGGTGCAGCACGCCCCGCATATAGACGTTCGCGTCGCCGAGTTCCGCGTGCAGCGCCTCGGCGTCGCCCTTGTCGACGGCGTCCAGCAGCCGGTACTCCGCCCGGCCCGCGGGGTCGGCGTGCCGGGCGTGCTCCAGGGCCGCCTCGGCGACGTCCACGCCCAGCACCCGCGGGAAGCGGTCGGCGAGGAACCGGGACTGGGTGCCGTTGCCGCAGCCCAGGTCTATCAGCGGCAGGGCGGGGTTCGTCAGATGCGGTTTCCACAGGGCCAGGTGGACCTTGGCCGTCAGCTCGGCGTCGGCGTCCCAGAACACCGCGCCCGGCTCGTCGGACGCCTCGCGCCAGAAACCCTCCCAGGCCGCCCGGTACCGACTCGTCACGCTCATGCCCAACTCCCCAGGATGCGACGCTCGTCCGCCATCTGTGACGGGCCCGTACGGTCTATCGCGTGCGGGTCGCGGCGACAAGCGCCCGGCGCGCGCCTTCACCACGCCCACCGTTCCCGTACGCCGTCGCGCGCCCCCGCAAGCGGCGGTCAGCCGCGCCGTGAGGTCAGTTCGAACCAGACCGTCTTCCCGGCGGTCGTACGGCTCGTGCCCCACTCCCGGGCCAGCGTGCTCACCACGCGCAGCCCGCGCCCCGCCTCGTCGTCGGGTCCGGCGTTCAGCAGGGTCGGCAGGGTGTGATCGTCGTCGTCCACCTCGCACAGCAGCGTGGCGCCGCGCACCAGCCGCAGCTGGACCGGGCGGCCGTGCGAGTGCCGTACGGCGTTGGTGACCAGCTCGCCGACCATCAGCTCCGCGCTGTCGGCGAGCCGGGCGAGGCCCCATGCGTGCAGTTGCTCGCGGACCGCGGCGCGGGCCCGGCCGACCTCGGCGGGCGCCAGGCCGAGCCGCCACTCGGCGACGTCCTCGGGCGCGATGCCGCTCAGCCGTGCCATCAGCAGGGCCACGTCGTCCTTGCGCCCGCCGCGCGTGTTCAGGGCGCGGATGATCGTGTCGCAGGCGTCGTCCATGGACGCCGCCGGATGGGCCGCGGACTCGCAGAGCGTCGCGAGGCCCACGCCGATGTCCTCGCCGCGCACCTCCACGAGGCCGTCGGTGCACATCACCAGCCGGTCCCCCGATGCCACCCGGACCCGCACCGCTTCGAAGGGCACACCGCCGACGCCGATGGGGGCGCCGGTCGGCAGGTCGAGCAGTTCGCTGCGGCCGTCCGCGCGCACCAGGACCGGCGGGATGTGGCCCGCGTTGGCGATCAGCAGTTCGCCCTCGATCGGGTCGTAGACGGCGTACAGACAGGTGGCGAGGTAGCTGTCACCGAGCCGTTGGGCGAGATCGTCGAGGTTGCGCAGCAGCTGGGCGGGCGGCAGGTCGAGGGCGGCCATGGTCTGCACGGCGGTGCGTAACTGACCCATCATCGCGGCCGAGTTGAGGCCGTGACCCATGACGTCGCCGACGACGAGCGCGGTGCGGGCACCGGGCAGCTTGACGCAGTCGAACCAGTCGCCGCCGACCCGGCCCAGCAGGGTGCCGGGCAGATACCGGGTGGCGATGTCGCAGCCCGCCATGCGCGGCGGTATGTGCGGCAGCATGCTGTCCTGGAGGGTCTCGGCGACGCTCTCCTGGTAGGTGTACATGCGCGCGTTGTCCAGCACGAGGCCCGCGCGGGCGGCGAGTTCGGCTCCGGTGACCCGGTCCATGTCGTTGAACTCGGCGCGCTCGGGGTGGCGCAGCAGGACCATGAAGCCGAGGACGACGTTGCGTGCCTTCAGCGGCACCACCAGCATGGAGCGGTTGTTGATGAGGGGCCGGATGTCGCGCTTCTCGAACTGCGAGGCGATGGCGTGCCCCAACTCCTCGCTGATGCGCGGCACGAGGACGGGTTCGCCGGTGGTCATGCACTGGAAGAACGGGGTGTGCGCCGGAAACGGCATGGCCTCGCCGACCGGTACGACATCGTCCCAGCGGCCGGGTTCGTCGGTGTGCTCGACCGCCACCCGGTGCCACATGGTGGTGGTGTCGGGCACGCCCTCGGGGAAGCCCTCGCCGGCGACGACCTGTTCGCGCAGATAGGTGCCGGCGACATCGGTGAAGCGGGGCACGACGGCCCTGCTGACCTCCAGGACGGTCCGGGACAGGTCGAGGGAGGTGCCGATGCGCCCGCTGACCTCGTTGAGGAATTCGAGGCGTTCACGGACCGCGGCGTACTCCAGGTCCTCGCCGTCCTCGCCGTCCTCGTCGGCGAGTTCCGCCGGTACGGGCAGGCCCTGCGCGGCGGCCCGGTCTGCCCGGGCCCGCCGTGCCAGGCGCTCGGTGCGCCGGGCCACGCCCCAGTCGGGGGTCACCGGAACCCGGTTGTTCTGGCTGAACTCCAGGACGGGGTAGCCCAGTTCGAGGACCTGCGCGACGATGCGGGCGCTCTCCTGGACGCTCATGCTGGGCAGGATCTCGGGCAGCCGGCGGGCCAGTTCGTCGGCGCCGGGGAAGTCGGTGTGCAGGGCGAAGCCGGGGGCTATCCGCTCGAACGCCGCCGCCCCGGCCCCGCCGTCCGGGCCCAGCCGGTCCGCGTCGGCGGCCAGCACCAGCAGCCGCTCGCTGCCCGGACCGACCAGTGGGTACGCCCACCACAGCACGTCGACGCGGTCGCGGTCGCGCTCCGGCGCACTGAGGCGCGCGCGGCCCGCGGCGGGGTAGGTGAGCCGCCCGTCGAGCGAGGACTCCAGGCCGGGGCCGACGTCGTCGTAGCCGGCGTACGCGCCGTACGGGGTGATCTCGTCGTCGTCGGGGAGCGCTCCCATGACGGGCAGCAGGTCGAGCACGGAGCGGCCGATGGCCTCCTCCTTGGCGGCACCGAACAGCCGCCGCGCGCCCGTGCTCCAGTGGGACACGAGGCCGTCGCGGTCGACGGCGACCACGGCCAGCGGGATACGGCCCGCCGCGCCGTCACCAGCCCCGCGGCTGGGAGGTGCGTCCCGCTCGGTGCCACGGTCCATGGCCCAGGCCCCCTCTCCCCACGGCTCCGCAAAGATCTGTGCCGCCCGTCCCCACCGTACGGCGCCGCCCCGTCGCGATGTGTGCCAACGCCGGAATTGGCGCCGCTTGATCGCTCCGGCGCACGGGACGCGCGCCCCGGGGGCGCACGAGTGGGTTCGCGCCCCCTGGGCGCCGGGTCAGTCCTCGTGGCCGAGCTGGAGGTCGCGCTCGGTGCGTCCGCCGCCGGCGACCTGGAGGACGGTGGCCACCGGCGGGTAGCCGGCCGCGATGACGGTGTACTCGCCGGAGGAGAGGTCGACGAACCGGAACGTTCCGTCGGGGCCTGTGGTGAGCGTGTCCACCACGTTGCCGGCCGCATCCAGGAGGGTCACCCGGGCGTCCTCGACGGGCCGTCCGCCGCCGGCCCGCACGGTGCCGCGCAGCACGGCGCCGCCCGCCAGTTCGACGTCCTGCCGGGTCTCCCGGGCCGCCTGCACGCTGACCGGGAGCGCGGCGGGCCGGAAGGCGGGCGCGCTGGCGGCGAGGGTGTACTCGCCGGCGACCAGTTCGGTGATGACGTAGCCGCCCTCGCGCCCGCTGCGGGTGGTGGCGACGACCTCGCCGTGCGCGTTGGTCAGCGTGACCGTGGCGTCCCGCACCGGGGCGCCGTCCGCGGTGAGCACGGAGCCGGCCAGGCGGCCCGCGCCGCCGAGGACGACGTCCAGTTCGACCGGCCGCTCGCCGACGGTCACGGAGACGGCCTGCGGCTGGTGGCCGCCCGCGGCGGCGATCAGGACGTATGCGCCGGAGCCCGGCGTGGACAGCGCGTACCGACCGTCGTTGCCGCTCGCGCCCCGCCCGATCTGCTGGCCGGCCACGTCGATGAGGGTGAGGGCCGCGCGGGGCACCACGGTGCCGTCGGGGTGCTGCACCGTGCCGCACACGGGGATGCCCGCGGCGTGGGAGGAACGGGCCTGCGGAATGGCGGCGTGCACCTGTGCGGTCTCCTGGTCGGTGGCGGGGGCGTTGTGGGACACCAGCGGTTTCTCCTTGAGGAAGAAGGCGATGAGCAGGCCGAGCACGAGCACCGGGACGAGATAGAGGAAGATCCGGGGCATCGCGTCGGCATAGGCGCGGATGTAGGCGTCGCGCAGCGCCGGGGGCAGGGCGTGGACCACCTGCGGGGTGATCGACTCGGCGTCCGGCAGCCGGGTGCCGGCCTGCGCGGGAAGGCGTTCGCTCAGGGCGTCGGTGAGCCGGCCGGCGAAGAGGGTGCCGAAGACGGCGGCGCCGACGCTGCCGCCGATCTGCCGGAAGTAGTTGTTGGCGCTGGTCGCGGTGCCGAGGTCGGCGGGGCGCACCGAGTTCTGCACGGCCAGGATGAGGACGGGCATCACCAAGCCGATGCCGGCGCCGAGGACGGCCATCCAGATGCTGTAGTGCAGCCGGGGCGTGTCGATCTCCAGCCGGGACAGCAGCCACATCCCGGCCACCGAGAGGGCGCCGCCGAGGACGGGGTAGACCTTGTAGCGGCCGGTGTGGCTGATGAGCTGTCCGGAGACGATGGAGGCGCCGACGATGCCGCCCATCATGGGCAGCATCAAAAGGCCCGACTCGGTCGCGGTGGCCCCGTCGACCATCTGCAGGAAGGTCGGCAGATAGCTGGCGGCGCCGAACAGGGCGATGCCGATGACGAGGCCGACGAGCCCGGTGATGTTGAACACCGAGTCGCGGAACAGCCTGAGCGGGATGAGGGGTTCGGCGGCGTAGTGCTCGGCGACCAGGAACAGGGCGGTGGCCACCGCGGCGCCCGCGCCGAGGCCGAGGATCTGGCGCGAGCCCCAGTCGTACTCGGTGCCGCCCCAACTGGTCAGCAGCACCAGGCAGGTGGAGGCGAGGGCCAGCAGCAGCGCGCCGAGCACGTCGAGCCGGGCGCGCACGCGCTGCTTGGGGAGTTTCAGCACGACGCTGATGACGGCCAGGGTGACCAGGCCGAAGGGCACGTTGATGTAGAAGCACCAGCGCCAGGACAGATGGTCGGTGAAGTAGCCGCCGAGCAGCGGTCCTGCGACGGAGGCGAGGCCGAAGGCGGCGCCGATCAGGCCCATGAACCGGCCGCGCTCCCGGGGCGGCACGATGTCCGCGATGATCGCCTGCACGCCGATCATCAGCCCGCCGGCGCCGATGCCCTGGACGGCCCGGAAGGCGATCAGCTGGTCCATGCTCTGCGCCCGTCCGGCCAGCGCGGAGCCGATGACGAAGACGAGGATGGCGAACTGGAAGACGGTCTTGCGGCCGAAGAGGTCGCCGAGCTTGCCGTAGATCGGCAGTCCCACGGTGGACGTGAGCAGATACGCGGTGATCGCCCAGGACATCTTGTCCAGGCCGTGCAGCTCGCCGACGATCTTGGGCAGCGCGGTGGCGACGATCATCTGCTCCAGCGCGGCGAGCAGCAGGGCGAGCATCAGCCCCAGGAAGACCAGCCGGACGCCCCTCCGGCTCAGTTCGGGGGCGGGGGCGGGCGGCGGCAGCGGCACCTCGACAGGTGCCACCACCGGCTCGTGCTCCACCAGAGTCGTCCCGCCCACGTATCGCTCCCCTCGTCGCGCTGCCGCACATTTACCGCGCAAGGCGACAACTACGAGCAAGCGCGACGAGTTACGGATTCATGCCGGGCGCCCCGGAGATCCACTCGAACCGGTGAGGGGGCCAACGCCCCTTCGTCACCGGCGTCTTGGGCTACTCCTCGACTTCGGCGGCGAACTTGGCGAGCAGGGCGTCGTAGATCCGGCCGAGCCCCTTGGGCGCGAAGGTCCTCTCGAAGAAGCCGCCGATGCCGCCGGCCCCGGTCCAGGTGCTGGTGACGACGACACGGGAGCGGCCCTCGCCCGCAGGGGTGACCCGCCAGACGGTGACCATGGAGGAGTTGCGGTCCTTCTCGACCAACTCGCCGTCGGTGGGCTCGGTGACCTCCAGGAGGCAGTCGCGGACGCGCTTGCTGGTGGCCTGGAGCTTCCAGTGGACGACGGTGCCCTGTCCGTCGCCGCCCTCACGCACCTCGTACTCGCTGAACTGCTCGGGCAGCACCCTCGCGCGCGTGCCGGTGTAGTCGGCGAGGGCGTCGAACACCTTCTCCGCGTCCGCCGCGACGACCCGCTCCGTAGTGGCCTCGACCTGCGCCATCGACTTCCTCCAGGACCTCTGTACTCGGGGTTGGGGCAAGCCAACCACCCCGGTTGCCGGCCGCCAAATCGGGATGCGGGAAGCGATCGGAAACCGCCCTTGCACGATCATGCGAACGAGTGTTCTATTCTTGGGTGAGCGCTACCGAGGAGGCGTGATGCGCTGGGAGAACCTCACAGTGGAGCCGGACCGGCCGACGCACGGCCGGGCCGACGCGGCCCTGTTCGGCGCGGACGCGGTCACCACCCGTACCTTCGACACGCCCGAGTTCCACGGGATCACCTTCCACGAGATCCGGGCCCGCTCGATCATCAACCGGGTGCCCGGCGCCTCGCGCATGCCCTTCGAGTGGACGGTGAACCCCTACCGCGGCTGCTCGCACGCGTGTGTGTACTGCTTCGCCCGCAAGACCCACAGCTATCTGGACCTCGACACGGGGATCGGCTTCGACACCCAGATCGTGGTCAAGGTGAACGCGCCCGATCTGCTGCGCCGCCAGCTCGGCTCCGCGCGCTGGCGGGGCGAGCACATCGCGATGGGCACGAACGTCGACTGCTATCAGCGCGCCGAGGGCCGCTACCGCCTGATGCCGGGCGTCATCGCCGCGCTGCGCGACCACGCGAACCCCTTCTCGATCCTCACCAAGGGCACGCTGATCCTGCGCGACCTGGATCTGCTCAAGCAGGCGTCGGAGGTGACGGACGTCGGCATCTCCGTCTCCGTCGGCTTCACCGACCCCGGCCTGTGGCGCACCGTGGAGCCGGGCACGCCCGCGCCCGAACGCCGCCTGGACGTGGTGCGGACCCTCGGCGAGCACGGCATCGGCTGCGGTGTGCTGATGGCCCCGGTGATCCCGTTCCTGAGCGACCACCCGGCCCAACTGCGGGACACCGTGCAGGCGATCGCGGCGGCCGGTGCGACCTCCGTCACCCCGCTGGTGCTGCACCTGCGGCCCGGGGCCCGCGAGTGGTTCATGGCCTGGCTCGGCCGGCACCACCCGCACCTGGTGCGCCGCTACGAGCGGCTGTACGCGGAGGGCGCCTACGCACCGAAGTGGTACCAGCGCCGGATCACCCGTCAGGTGCACGAGCTGGCCCGGGAGTACGGCATCGGCCCCACGCGCGCGGGGATGCCGCGCCGCATCCGGCCGCCGGAGCCCGAGCCCGCGCCGGCCCACGGTGCGGAGCCGGCCGAGCCGGTGCAACTCACGCTGATCTGAGAGCGTTCGAGCGCATCCCGCGGGCCCAATCGGGTCAATTATCGCCAAAGCAGGTTCTTCCGGGTGCCCCCTCCGGGACGATGCGGCGAGGACCGCGACCCTCGCGGATCCGACCTCCTCGTCCCGGAAGGACGCAATGAGAACACGCGCTGCCGTGCTGTGCGCTGCCGCCGCCGTCGTGGCCGGTTCGCTCACGGCCGTCCCCGCCGGCGCGAGCCCGCGGCACACCGCCACGGGCGACCTGGCCCTCCCCGCCGGCTCCGCCGCTGCCGCCGCTCCGGTCGGGAAGCCCACCTGGAAGAAGTGCGGCACCACCGACTACCCGGCGCTCCAGTGCGCGTCCCTCAAGGTGCCGCTCGACCACGCGCACCCGCGGGGCAAGCAGATCACGCTCGCGCTCTCCCGGATCCCGCACACCGCGAAGACCTCCCAGGGCCCGCTGCTGGTCAACCCGGGCGGCCCCGGCGGCAGCGGTCTGACGCTCGCCGGTTACATCGCCTCCGCGCTGCCCGGGAAGGTGGCGGCCCAGTACGACGTCATCGGGTTCGACCCGCGCGGCGTCGGCAGGAGCAGCCCCGCCCTCGACTGCCGGCCCGGCCACTTCGACGCGGTGCGGCCCGACTCGGTGCCGAGCACGCCCGCGATCGAGCAGGCCAACCTGGCCCGCGCGCGGACCTTCGCCGCGGACTGCGGCAGGAAGTACGCCGACGTGCTGCCGCACATGGACACCGTGAGCGCCGCGCGGGACCTGGACGTGATCCGGCAGGCCCTCGGCGCGCGGCGGATCAGCTACCTCGGCTACTCGTACGGCACCTACCTGGGCGCGGTCTACGCGAAGCTGTATCCGCAGCGGGTGCGCCGTCTGGTGCTGGACTCGATCGTCGACCCGACCGGCGTCTGGTACGAGGACAACCTCCGCCAGGACCACGCCTTCGACGACCGCCACCGCGCCCTGATGGCCTGGATCGCCCGGCACGACTCCGCCTACCGGCTCGGCACGGACCCGGAGGCGGTCGCGGCCAAGTGGTACGCGATGCGGACGGCGCTGGCCGCGCGGCCGGCGGGCGGCCGGGTCGGCGCCGCCGAGCTGGAGGACACCTTCATGCCGGGCGGCTACTTCAACGGCTACTGGCCCCATCTCGCCGAGGCGTTCGCGGCGTACGTGAACGACAAGAAGACCGGCCCGCTGATCGAGGCGTACGACGACTTCGGTGCCGTCGACGCGTCCGGCGACAACGGCTTCAGCGTCTACTCGGCGGTGCAGTGCCGTGACGCCTCCTGGCCGCGCGACTGGAACCGCTGGCACCGTGACACCTGGGCGGTCTACGAGAAGTCCCCGTTCATGGCCTGGAACAACACCTGGTACAACGCGTCGTGCGCCTTCTGGCCCACCGGCACCCGGCGGCCGGTGGACATCGCCAACGGCGAGCTGCCGCCGGCGCTGCTGTTCCAGGCGACCGACGACGCGGCCACCCCCTACGCGGGCGGTGTCACGGTCCACCGTCTGCTGGCCGGCTCCAGCCTGGTGGTCGAGCAGGGCGGCGGGAACCACGGCATCACGCTGAGCGGGAACGCCTGCCTGGACAAGCACCTGGCCCGCTATCTGACCGACGGCACGGTCCCGCGCGGCGACGGCGCCGCCGACGCGGTGTGCGAGCGGACGCCCGACCCCAAGCCGCTGCGCACCAGGGAGGCGTCCACCGCGTCCCGCGGCTCGACCCTGCACGGTCTGCTCGGCTTCCGCCGCTGAGCGGCGCGCGATTCCCGCTGCCCGCGGGGGCGTTGTCACACCCGTGGTCCACCATGGACGCATGAGTGAGCCGATCAGGATTGCCGCCCCCGACGGGGTCGCGCCCGCCGCCCAGTACACCCATGTCGTGGCCGCCACCGGCCGCTTCGTCGCCGTCTCCGGCCAGCTCCCGCTGGACGGGGACGGCGAACTCGTCGGCGCGGGCGACCCGGTGGCCCAGGCCCGCCAGGTCTTCGAGAACCTGGGGCGCTGCCTGGCCGCCGCCGGGGCGGACTTCAGCGACGTCGTCAAACTCACCTACTTCGTCACGGACATGGCCCACATGCCCGCGATCCGCACGGCCCGCGCGGCCCACATACCCGACGACCGCCTGCCCGCGGCCTCCGCCGTGCAGGTGTCCGCGCTGGCGCGCCCGGAGTTCCTGATGGAGATAGAGGCGTTCGCGGTGGTGCCCGAGTGACCGCACCACTGCTCCGCCCCATGACACCGGCCGACTGCGAGCGCGTCTCAGAGATCCGCGTCCGCGGCTGGCAGAGCGCCTACCGCGGCCTCGTGCCGCAGACATACCTCGACGCGCTCAGTGTGAGGGCGGACGCCGAGCGGCGGCGCGCGCGCTTCGGTGACGGGACGGGCCCGGAGTCGGTGCGGCGGTGGGCGGTCGCGGGTCACCCGCGGATGCTGCTGTGGGTGCTGAAGGAGAACGTGCGCGCCCGGCGCTTCTACGAGCGGGCCGGGTTCCGGGCCGACGGCGCCGAGGAGCCCTTCGACGTGGACGGCGTGCCGGTGCCCGAGGTGCGGTACACGCTTCCCGCCCGCAAGCCGACACCGAGCACGGCAGCGCGCTCCAAAGGGGCGCGGGGAACTGCGCGCCCAGCCACGACGGCGCCGCAGTCGACCGATCGCGCCAGCCCCCGCGGTGGGGCTCCCCCTGTTCGAGCGAAGCCGGCACTGGCCGGCTGACCGGGCGTCATCGGCCCGGGGGGAGCCGGGTCAGGGCGTGTGCCGCGGACTCGGCGAGCGCCGGGTGGGCCAGGGCCTCGGTCAGGACGGTCCTGGCCCGCGCATCGCCCAGCTCGCCCAGGCCCTCCACACAGGCGAGGGCCACCCGGCGATAGGGGTCGTGCGGGCGCAGCCGCCGCTGCAGAGTGGTGATCAGCGCGGGCACGGACTCGGGGGCGCGCAGCTCGACCAGGAGCCGGACCGGGTGCAGGGCGTAGGCGACCCGGAGTTCGTTGGTGGCGAGGGCGGCGGCGGCGCGGGCCGTGCGCGGGTCGCCGAGCCGGGCGAGGGCGTGGGCGGCGGAGGCACAGCGCGGCGGGTCGCGGTGGTTGAGCAGCAGCACGAGGGCTTCGAATGCCCGCCGGTCGCCCGCCACGCCCAGCCGGAACGCGGCCAGTTCCCTGGCCCACAGCGGCTGTCCGGCCGCGACCAGCACCTCCGCCAGTTCGTCGGGGTCGTCCGTCGCGACCAGCCGCTGGTACCCGGCCGCTCCGTGTGACTCCTGCCGTAAGCGCTCGGTGAGTGATCGCAACTCTTCGTCCACGCGTCCCAGACTAGGGGCGTCGTGCGGCGCGGGTGGCCCACATGGCGAACCGGGCGTTCCGCAGCGAGCGGGCACGCAGCGCCCCGAAGGGGCGCGGGGAACTGCGCGCCCGGCCACGACACCACCCGCGCCCGCCCACCGACGTGCCGTCCCACGGCGAGCGGCCCCTTGCGGTGCGACTCGGCGGACCCGTCCCGACCGGGGGCTGGCGCGCTCGTTACTCACCGGTTAAGCTCAGACGAGCGAGTGACCCACTCGCGCCCGCTCGCGACGGTTTGGTGACGCAGCCGTCGTGGGCGTCGGTCGGTCCGGTACCCCGTGTACCGCAGTACGACCCGGCTTCGGGACAGAGCCGGTCGGTCTCAGCCGCTCCCCCGGGTGTGTGTGCCCGCGGCGACGGCACCGGGCGAGTACGCCCGCAGCCCGGCATCACCCGCCCTCCCTTCCGCACCCGGTGCGCCCTCCGGGGCGCCGGGGCGCGTCCCCCGTCGTCACCTTTCCTCTCTGGAGTCCCGCGATGGCCACTCCCCTGTCCGACCCCTCTCTGTCCCCGCTCGGCACCATCGCCGTCGTCGGCCTGGGCACCATGGGCACCGGCATCGCCGAGGTCCTTGCGAAGGCCGGCCGCCACGTCATCGGCATCGACGTCAGCGAGGCCGCCACCGCCGGCGCCCGCGCCGCCCTGGAGGCCGCCACCGCGCGCGCCGTGCTGCGCGGGCGGCTGACCGAGCCGGAGCGGGCCGACGCCCTCGCCCGGGTCCGCACCTTCACCGACCTGCGGGCCGCGGCCGACGCGGACCTCGTCATCGAGGTGGTCCCGGAGTCGTACGAGATCAAGCAGCAGGTCCTGCGCGAACTGGACGGCATCGTGCGGCCGCAGACGATCCTGGCGACGGGCACCAACGCGCTGTCGGTGACCCGGCTGGCCGCCGACTCGGCCCGCCCGGAGCGCGTGCTCGGCCTGCACTTCTTCAACCCGGCGCCCGCGATGCGGCTCGTCGAGGTCGTCTCGTCCGTGCTGACGGCGCCGCAGGCCGTCGCCGCGGTCACGGACCTCGCGGTCGAACTGGGCAAGGAGCCGGTCGCGGTCGGCGACCGTCCGGGGTTCGTCGCGGACGGCCTGCTGTTCGGCTACCTCAACCAGGCGGCCGCGATGTACGAGGCGAAGTACGCCCTGCGCGAGGACATCGACGCCGCGATGCGGCTCGGCTGCGGCCTGCCGATGGGTCCGCTCGCCCTGCTCGACCTCATCGGCATCGACACCGCCCGCACCGTCCTGGAGGCCATGTACGCCGCCTCCCGTGACCGGCTGCACGCCCCCGCGCCGATCCTGAAGCAGCTCAGTGAGGCGGGCCTGACCGGCCGCAAGTCGGGCCGCGGCTTCTACACGTACGAGGCCCCGGGCAGTGCCTCGGTGGTGCGGGACGCGCTGACCCCGCTGGAGGGCGCCTTCCTCACCCCGGGCCGCCCGGTCCGCTCGGTCGGTGTCGCCGGTTCGGGGACCATGGCCTCGGGCATCGCCGAGGTGTTCGCCAAGGCCGGGTACGACGTGGTCCTCGCCGCCCGCGGCGAGGAGAAGGCGCAGGCCGCCAGAGCCCGGATCGGCGCCTCGCTCTCCCGTTCCGTCGACAAGGGGCGGCTGACGGCCGAGGCCGCGGCCCGGACCCTGGACCGGATCACCCCGGCCGGCTCCTGCGACGCCTTCGCCGACGTCGACCTGGCGATCGAGGCGGTCGCCGAGGACCTGGAGGTCAAGCGGCAGCTGTTCGCGACGCTGGACAAGGTCTGCAGGCCGGGCGCGGTCCTCGCCACCACGACCTCGTCACTGCCCGTGATCGCCTGCGCCCGCGCCACCTCGCGCCCGCAGGACGTGATCGGGATGCACTTCTTCAACCCGGCGCCGGCCATGAAGCTGGTCGAGGTGGTGCGCACCGTGCTCACGGCGGACGACGTCCACGCCACGGCCCGGGAGGTCTGCGCCACCGTCAGGAAGCACCCGGTGGACTGCGGCGACCGGGCCGGCTTCATCGTCAACGCCCTGCTGTTCCCGTACCTCAACAACGCGATCAAGATGGTGCAGGAGCACTATGCGTCCCTGGACGACATCGACGCGGCGATGAGGCTGGGCGGCGGCTATCCGATGGGGCCCTTCGAGCTGCTGGACGTGGTCGGGCTCGATGTCTCCCTGGCGATCGAGAAGGTGCTGCACCGCGAGTTCCGCGACCCTGGGCTGGCCCCGGCCCCGCTGCTGGAGCATCTGGTGGCCGCGGGCTGCCTCGGCCGCAAGACCGGCCGCGGCTTCCGCGAGTATGCCCGCCGCTGAGCATCCCGGCGACGGGTTCACCGGGCGCGGCGGCACCGCCGGGGCCGGCGCCTGGGGCGGGCTGCTCGGCCCCGCCGTACCACCCCCGCCCGCCGGGGGCCGGGGAAAACCCGGTCATGCGCGCCAAGCTGCGCACATGCAGTACGTTCGGGGCATGTCCCAGCCCGCCAAGTCCGCACGTACACCAGCCACGCCCGACGCTCCGGAGCGTGCCGCCGGCTCCCGTGCCGCCGCCCAGCGGCTCAAGATGCGCCGGGAACTGGCGGCCGCAGCGATGGAGTTGTTCGCGACCAAGGGGTACGAGGCGACCACCGTCGACGAGATCGCGGCCGCGGCCGGGGTCGCCCGCCGCACCTTCTTCCGGCACTTCCGCTCCAAGGAAGAGGCGATCTTCCCCGATCACGACGACACGCTGGTCCGGGCGGAGGCCGTGCTCAACGCGGCCCCCGCGCACGAGCATCCGCTCGACACCGTGTGCCGCGGCATCAAGGAGGTCATGCGGATGTACGCGGCGCAGCCGGAGATCTCGGTCGCCCGCTACCGGCTCACCCGCGAGGTGCCCACGCTGCGCGAGGCGGAGATCGCGTCGGTGGCCCGCTACGAGCGCCTGTTCACCCGCTATCTCCTCGGCCACTTCGACGAGCACGCGCACGACGACGACGCCAACGACGACCCGCTGCTGGCGGAGGTCGCCGCGTCCGCCGTGGTCACCGCCCACAACCATGTGCTCAGGCGCTGGCTGCGGGCCGAGGGCCAGGGCGATGTCGAGGCCCAGCTGGACCACGCCTTCGCGATCGTCCGGAAGACGTTCGGCACCGGGATCGGGGCCGGCCGCGGCACCGCGTCCCGGCCCGCCTCCGCCGCCGCTCCCGCGGCCCTGTCCACGCAGGGGGAGGTCCTGGTGACCGTGGCCCGCACCGATGCCCCGCTGGACGAGGTCATGCGCACCATCGAGCAGGCGCTCAAGGACCGCTGACCCACGGCGTCCCCCAGCAGAACGGCCACCCGCAAGGTGGCCGTTCTGCCATGTGTGGGCCCATTTCCAGCAGATTTTCACGGCCGGTTCGATCGATCATCGCTCATCTGTTAGGTAAAGATTTCATTTGAGAGCATCTTCTGGCACTCAGTGCCTTGTCGTCTGACACACGGTGTCATACGGTGAAGATGTCCGGGCGGCCGGAGTGCGACGACCGTACGCACGCCGGCTGTCCCCGCAGAGCCCCTGGCTCGCGCGCCCGGACGCCTGCGTCACAGGCAACCTCCCGCGCCACAAAGCGCTGCCGAAGCACCATCCCGCCGGACCGACGGCACCTCTCCACCCCATCCGCAGCAGCACCGACGCACCCCTCAGCGCCCCGCCCTCAGGGCGTTCACCGCAGGAGGCAACACCGTGACCGTGAAGGACATCCTGGCCGCGATCCAGTCGTCGGACGCCAAGCCCGCCGACTTCGCCGCCCTGCCGCTGCCCGAGTCGTACCGCGCGATCACCGTGCACAAGGACGAGACGGACATGTTCGACGGGCTCGCCACCCCCGACAAGGACCCACGCAAGTCCCTCCACCTGGACGAGGTCCCCACCCCCGAACTGGGACCCGGCGAAGCCCTGGTGGCCGTCATGGCCTCCTCCGTCAACTACAACTCCGTATGGACCTCGATCTTCGAACCCCTGCCCACCTTCGCCTTCCTCGAACGCTACGCACGCCTCTCCCCCCTCAGCGCCCGCCACGACCTCCCCTACCACATCATCGGCTCCGACCTCGCCGGCGTCGTCCTGCGCACCGGCCCCGGCGTCAACGCCTGGAAACCCGGCGCCGAAGTCGTCGCCCACTGCCTCTCCGTCGAACTCGAATCCTCCGACGGCCACAACGACACCATGCTCGACCCCGAACAACGCATCTGGGGCTTCGAAACCAACTTCGGCGGCCTCGCCGAGATCGCCCTCGTCAAATCCAACCAGCTCATGCCCAAACCACGCCACCTCACCTGGGAAGAAGCAGCAGCCCCCGGCCTCGTCAACTCCACCGCCTACCGACAACTCGTCTCCCGCAACGGCGCCGCCATGAAACAAGGCGACAACGTCCTGATCTGGGGCGCCAGCGGCGGACTCGGCTCCTACGCCACCCAGTTCGCCCTCGCCGGCGGCGCCACCCCCGTCTGCGTCGTCTCCTCCCCCGCCAAAGCCGCCATCTGCCGCGCCATGGGCGCCGAAGCCATCATCGACCGCAGCGCCGAGAACTACCGCTTCTGGAAAGACGAACACACCCAGAACCCCCGCGAATGGAAACGCTTCGGCACCCGCATCCGCGAACTCACCGACGGCGAAGACGTCGACATCGTCTTCGAACACCCAGGACGCGAGACCTTCGGCGCCTCCGTCTACGTCACCCGCAAAGGCGGCACCGTCGTCACCTGCGCCTCCACCTCCGGCTACACCCACGAATACGACAACCGCTACCTGTGGATGTCCCTGAAACGCATCATCGGCTCACACTTCGCCAACTACCGCGAAGCATGGGAAGCCAACCGGCTCGTCGCCAAGGCAAAGATCCACCCCACCCTCTCCCGCGTCTACCCCCTCCACGACACCGGACAGGCCGCCCACGACGTCCACCGCAACACCCACCAGGGCAAGGTCGGCGTCCTCTGCCTCGCCCCCGAAGAAGGCCTCGGCGTACGCGACGAAGAACTACGCGCCAAACACATCCACGCCATCAACCGCTTCCGGAACGTGTGAGGGGCGCACATGAGCGAGCGTCAGTCGCAGACACCGAAGGAACGGGACCGGCCGTGGCTCATGCGGACCTACGCCGGTCACTCCACGGCCGAGGCGTCCAACGAGCTGTACCGGCGCAACCTCGCCAAGGGGCAGACCGGTCTGTCCGTGGCGTTCGACCTGCCGACGCAGACCGGCTACGACCCCGACCACGTCCTCGCCCGCGGTGAGGTCGGCCGGGTCGGCGTGCCGGTGGCGCACCTCGGCGACATGCGCCGCCTCTTTGAGGACATCCCCCTGGAGCGGATGAACACCTCGATGACGATCAACGCCACCGCCATGTGGCTGCTGGCGCTCTACCAGGTCGTCGCCGAGGAGCAGGGCGCGGACATCAGCAGGCTCCAGGGCACGACCCAGAACGACATCGTCAAGGAGTACCTGTCCCGCGGGACGCATGTCTTCCCGCCGGGGCCCTCGCTCCGGCTGACGACGGACATGATCGCGTACACGGTCAGGCACATCCCGAAGTGGAACCCGATCAACATCTGCAGCTACCACCTGCAAGAGGCCGGGGCCACGCCGGTGCAGGAGATCGCGTACGCCATGTCCACCGCGATCGCCGTCCTCGACGCCGTGCGCGCCCGTGGGCAGGTGCCCGAGGAGCGCATGGGCGACGTGGTGGCCCGTATCTCCTTCTTCGTGAACGCGGGTGTCCGCTTCATCGAGGAGATGTGCAAGATGCGGGCCTTCGGTCGGATCTGGGACCGCATCACCCGTGAGCGGTACGGCATCGAGGACCCGAAGCAGCGGCGCTTCCGCTACGGCGTCCAGGTCAACTCCCTGGGCCTGACCGAGGCGCAGCCCGAGAACAACGTCCAGCGGATCGTGCTCGAAATGCTGGCGGTGACCCTGTCCAAGGACGCACGCGCGCGTGCCGTGCAGCTGCCGGCCTGGAACGAGGCGCTGGGCCTGCCCCGGCCCTGGGACCAGCAGTGGTCGCTGCGCATCCAGCAGGTCCTCGCGCACGAGAGCGACCTGCTGGAGTACGACGACATCTTCGAGGGTTCCCACGTCGTCGAGGCCGAGGTCGCCTGGCTCGTCGAGGAGTCCCTTGGGGAGATCGAGCACATCCAGGAGATGGGCGGCGCGCTGGCCGCCGTCGAGTCCGGCTATCTCAAGTCGCGGCTCGTGGCGTCCCACGCCGAGCGCCGGGCCCGCATCGAGTCCGGCGAGGAGAAGATCGTCGGCGTCAACGTCTTCGAGACCACCGAGCCGAGCCCGCTCACGGCCGACCTGGACACCGCGGTCCAGACGGTCGACCCGGCGATCGAGGCCCGGGTGGTCGACGCCCTGCGGCACTGGCGCGACACCCGATACCAGCCGCCGTTCAACCACCCGCGCCCGTGCAAGGCGCTGGAGCGGCTGAAGGAGGCGGCCAAGGGCACCGAGAACCTGATGGAGGCCACCTTGGAGTGCGCCCGCGCGGGCGTGACGACCGGCGAGTGGGCCGGGGCCCTGCGCGAGGTGTTCGGCGAGTACCGGGCACCCACCGGGGTCGCGGCGGCACCGGTGGCGGTGGCCGCCGAGGAGGGCTCGGCGCTGGCCTGCGTCCGCGCCAGGGTGGCCGCCACGGCCCGCGACCTGGGCACCGGCAAGCTGCGCTTCCTCGTCGGCAAGCCCGGCCTGGACGGGCACTCCAACGGCGCCGAGCAGATCGCCGTGCGTGCCAGGGACGCCGGGTTCGAGGTGGTCTACCAGGGCATCCGGCTCACCCCCGGGCAGATCGTGGACGCGGCCCTCGCCGAGGACGTGCACGCGGTCGGCCTGTCCGTCCTGTCCGGCTCGCACGCCCGGCTGGTGCCGGACGTGCTGGAGCGGCTGCGCGAGGCCGGCGCCGCCGACATCCCGGTGATCGCCGGCGGGATCATCCCGAACGGTGACGCCGAACGGCTCAGGGCCGCTGGAGTGGCCGCGGTCTTCACCCCGAAGGACTTCGACATCACCGGGATCATCGGCCGTATCGTCGACGAGATCCGCAAAGCGAACAAGCTCGAACCCCTGGAGGTCCCCGCATGACAGTCAACCGTCTTCGTCCGCGGCGCTCCTGCCTGGCCGTGCCGGGAAGCAACCCACGCTTCCTGGAGAAGGCGCAGGGCCTCCCGGCCGACCAGGTCTTCCTGGACCTGGAGGACGCGTGCGCGCCGCTGGCCAAGCCCGAGGCGCGGCACACCATCGTCAAGTACCTCAACGAGGGCGACTGGACGGGCAAGACGCGGGTGGTGCGGGTCAACGACTGGACGACCGAGTGGACGTACCGGGACGTCGTCACGGTGGTCGAGGGCGCGGGACCGAACCTGGACTGCATCATGCTGCCCAAGGTGCAGAACGCCGAGCAGGTGGTGGCGCTGGACCTGCTGCTCACCCAGATCGAGAAGACGATGGGCTTCGAGGTGGGCCGGATCGGCATCGAGGCGCAGATCGAGAACGCGCAGGGACTCAACAACGTCAACGAGATCGCCGCGGCCAGTCCGCGCACCGAGACGATCATCTTCGGCCCCGCCGACTTCATGGCGTCGATCAACATGAAGTCCCTGGTCGTCGGCGAGCAGCCGCCCGGCTATCCGGCGGACGCCTACCACTACATCCTGATGCGGATCCTGATGGCGGCCCGGGCCCACGACCTCCAGGCGATCGACGGCCCCTATCTGCAGATCCGCAACGTGGACGGCTTCCGGGAGGTGGCCGGCCGTGCCGCCGCCCTCGGCTTCGACGGCAAGTGGGTGCTGCACCCCGGCCAGGTCGACGCCGCCAACGAGGTCTTCTCGCCCTCCCAGGAGGACTACGACCACGCCGAGCTGATCCTGGACGCGTACGACTACTACACGTCCGAGGCGGGCGGCAAGAAGGGCTCCGCGATGCTCGGCGACGAGATGATCGACGAGGCCAGCCGCAAGATGGCGCTGGTCGTCGCCGGCAAGGGCCGGGCCGCGGGGCTGCGGCGCACCAGCACCTTCGAGATCCCGGAGGCCTGACGACGATGCAGTTCGGACGCACCTACGAGGAGTTCGAGGTCGGCGCGGTCTACAAGCACTGGCCGGGCAAGACGGTCACCGAGTACGACGACCACCTCTTCTGTCTGCTCACGATGAACCACCACCCGCTCCACATGGACGCCAACTATGCGGAGAAGACGACGGACTTCGGCAAGAACGTCGTCGTCGGCAACTACATCTACTCCCTGCTGCTCGGCATGTCCGTGCCGGACGTGTCGGGCAAGGCGATCGCCAACCTGGAGATCGAGTCGCTGCGGCACGTGGCGCCGACCTTCCACGGCGACACGGTCTACGGCGAGACGACCGTGCTCGACAAGCGGCCGTCCAGGTCGAGGGACGACCGGGGCATCGTGCACGTCGAGACCAGGGGCTACAAGCAGGACGGCACCCTCGTGTGCGTCTTCCGGCGCAAGGTGATGGTGCCCACCGGGACGTACCTCAAGGAGCGTGGCGGAGAGCAGCCGGGCCGCCCCGAGCCGGACGCTGCTGCGCAGAAGACGGAGAAGTGATGACGCGCCTCGCGCAGACCGCCGGTCTGACGGACGTCCAGCAGGAGATCGTCTCCACGGTCCGCGACTTCGTGGACAAGGAGATCCTTCCGGTCGCCACGGAGCTGGAGCACCGCGACGAGTACCCGCAGCAGATCGTGGACGGCCTCAAGGAGCTGGGCCTGTTCGGTCTGATGATCCCCGAGGAGTACGGGGGCCTCGGCGAGTCGCTGCTGACGTACGCCCTGTGTGTGGAGGAGATCGCCCGCGGCTGGATGTCGGTGTCCGGCATCATCAACACGCACTTCATCGTGGCGTACCTGCTCAAGCAGCACGGCACACAGGAACAGCGGGACCACTTCCTGCCGAGGATGGCGGCCGGCGACGTCCGGGGCGCCTTCTCGATGTCGGAGCCGGGCCTCGGCTCCGACGTGTCGGCGATCACGTCCAAGGCGGTCAGGGACGGCGACGAGTACGTACTGACCGGCCAGAAGATGTGGCTGACCAACGGCGGCACATCGTCCCTGGTGGCCGTCCTGGTGCGCGGTGACGGCAGTGGCGAAGGACACTCCCCGGCGCAGGACGCCGCTTCGCGGACGGCCGCCGCACCGCACAAGTCGATGACGACGTTCCTCGTGGAGAAGGAGCCCGGCTTCGGCGAGGTCCGCCCCGGCCTGACGATCCCCGGCAAGATCGACAAGATGGGGTACAAGGGTGTCGACACCACCGAAATGATCATGGACGGGCTGCGGCTTCCGGCCAATCGGGTGCTCGGCGGTGTCACCGGCCGAGGTTTTTACCAAATGATGGACGGGGTGGAGGTGGGCCGCGTCAACGTGGCCGCGCGGGGCTGCGGCGTCGCCCTGCGCGCCTTCGAACTCGCCATCGCCTACGCCCAGCAGCGGCACACCTTCGGCAAGCCGATCGCGCAGCACCAGGCCATCCAGTTCAAGCTGGCGGAGATGGCCACGAAGGTCGAGGCCGCGCATGCCATGATGGTCAACGCGGCCCGCAAAAAGGATTCGGGCGAACGAAACGACCTGGAGGCGGGTATGGCGAAGTACCTCGCGTCCGAGTACTGCAAGGAGGTCGTGGAGGACGCCTTCCGCATCCACGGCGGTTACGGCTTCTCCAAGGAGTACGAGATCGAACGGCTCTACCGGGAGGCGCCGATGCTGCTGATCGGTGAGGGCACCGCCGAAATCCAGAAAATGATCATCGGGCGCAGGCTGCTCGAAGCGTATCGATTCCAGGGTTGATTGTCCGAGTACGGGGTGTTTTCTTCGAGAAGAAGGTCACACCCCGTCAACGGTCTTCGGCCGCCGACTCGGCTTCCTGGCTTGCCCAGTTGTGGCCCGCGACCGGTACGATCCCGGAAAGCCGCCGTCCCCCGATCGAAGCGCGGCATCACCGCTACGAAGGTCATCCATGCCCCACAGCCAAACCTCTGCACCACGAGACAGCCTGGTCGGCGTACGCCTCGCGCGCGGAGCATCGCCGTGGCTTCTCCCGACCGTCGCCACCGCAGCCCTCAGCCTGGCCCGCGCCCGCCGCTCCGGCGCCGCCAGGGCCGTGGCCGTGCCCGCCACCGCGCTCGCGGCGGGCATGCTGTGGTTCTTCCGCGACCCCGAACGTGAGATCGCCACGGGCCGGGTCATCTCGCCCGCCGACGGTGTGGTGCAGAGCATCATGCCGTGGAAGGACGGACGCACCCGCGTCGCGATCTTCATGAGCCCGCTCAACGTCCATGTGAACCGCGCGCCGCTCTCCGGCACGGTCACCTCGGTCGAGCACGTCCCCGGAGGCTTCGTTCCCGCGTTCAACAAGGAGAGCGAGAACAACGAGCGCGTAGTCTGGCATTTCGACACCGAACTCGGCGACATCGAAATGATCCAGATCGCCGGCGCGGTGGCCCGCCGCATCGTGCCCTACGTCCCGCAGGGTACGAAGCTGGAGCAGGGCGACCGGATCGGTCTGATCCGCTTCGGGTCGCGTGTCGACCTCTATCTGCCCGAGGGCGTGGAGGTCGCGGTCGAGGTCGGCCAGAAGACCGTGGCTGGGGTGACTCGCATTGACCGTGATTGATCCAGAGACACAGACGGGCTGGGTGCCCGAGGCCGACGAGGCCGACGAAGAGGAGGAGATGCCCCTCTCGCTGCGCCTCTCGATAGCGGACACCCTCACCCTCGGCAACGCCACGTGCGGCTTCATGGCGGTGTACTTCACCACCACCGGCATCCTGATCCCGCACCTCACCGGCAGCCAGGAGACCGGCATGGCCCGCCACAGCGCGGCCACGGCGGTCATCCTGATGCTGTGCGCCGCCGTCTTCGACCTGTTCGACGGCCTGGTGGCGCGCAAGCTCCGCAGCTCCCCGATGGGAGCGGAGCTGGACAACCTCTCCGACCTGATCAGCTTCGGCCTGGCACCCGCCTACTTCGTCCTCGTGTACGGCATGGTCGCGGACGACGCGCACCAGCGGATGGCGGCGCTCGGCGCGATCGTCGTGCTGCTCGCCGTGGTGCTGCGGCTGGCCCGGTTCTCCTGTGTGACGCCGCCGAACGGACTGTTCCAGGGCATGCCGAGCCCGTTCGGCGCGCTGACGGTCGTGTCCATCGTGCTGCTCGAGCTGCCCTTCGTGGCGACGCTCCTCGCCATCCTGGGCACGGCCTGGCTGATGGTGAGCCGGGTCGAGTACCCGAAGCCGCGGGGCCGTCTCGCGGTGGCGATGCTGTCCTGGATCGTGCTGTCGATGGGCCTGCTGGCCGCCTGGGCGTTCGACGCCCCCAGCGGCCAGCTGCTGCTCCAGACCGGCTGCGCGCTCCAGCTCGTCATGGGCGCGGTGATCCCGCTGTTCGCCACGGCCCGCCGGGTGAACAACTTCCGGGACAACCGACGCGAGGCACGCGCGGCCCAGCTGCCGTAGCCGTAGCGGACGAGGAGGGTCCCCGAACCGACCGGTTCGGGGCCCCTTTGCCATTGATGCCGCGGTGTCGTGACGTCGTGATGCCGCAATGTTTCGAGGTGCCGGTGTCTCAGAGCAGGAAGTCGTGCGCGATGCGGGTGGCGAGCTGTTCCAGGAGCGGGCCCGCGTCCGCCATGGACCGGGACACGTCCGGCTCGACCTCCGTCAGCGCGTACGCCCGCCGGATCCCTGCCAGGCCCAGCGCCCGCGGCGACAAAGCCAGCCGGCCGCACACCGCGACCACCTCCTTGCCCGCCGCGTGGGCCGCCGCGGCGACCCCGGCCGGGGCCTTGCCGTGCAGGGTCTGCTCGTCCAGGGAACCCTCGCCGGTGATCACCAGCGTGGCCCGGTCCAGCGCGGGCGCGAAACCCAGCACGTCCAGCATGACCTCGATACCGGGACGGAACCGCGCCCCCAGGAGCAGCGCCCCGTACCCGATGCCGCCCGCGGCGCCCGCCCCGGGTGCCGCCGCGCACCCGGCCGCCCGCGGCCCGACCGCGGCCTCCAGCACCTTCGCGTAGTGCGCGAGCGCGGCGTCCAGCGCGACCACGTCGTCCGGCGACGCCCCTTTCTGCGGCCCGTACACGGCGGGCGCGCCCTTCGGGCCGGTCAGCGGATTGTCCACGTCACTGGCGAGCACCAGCTCGACCTCGGCGAGCCGCGGGTCGAGACCGGACAGATCGGCCCGCGCCAGCTCGGCCAGCCCGCCGCCGCCCGGCGCCACCGGTTCGCCGTCCCCGTCCAGGAACCGCGCGCCGAGCGCGGACAGCATCCCGGCCCCGCCGTCGGTCGTCGCGCTGCCGCCCACGCCGAACACGATCGTCCGGGCGCCCGCGTCCAGCGCGGCCCGCAGCAACTCACCGGAGCCGTACGTGGATGCCGTGAGCGGCGCGAACACTCCGGCCGGCAGCCGTTGCAGGCCGCTGGCCTCCGCCATCTCCACGACCGCGGTGTCGCCGCGCAGCGCGAACGCCGCCGTCACCCGCTCACCGAGCGGCCCGGCGACCAGCGCCGGCCGCCGCTCGAAACCGGCCGCGACCGCCGCGGCCACCGTCCCGTCGCCGCCGTCGGCCACGGGCAGCGCCTCCACCTCAAGCTCCGGCACGACCCGGCGCAGCCCGGCCGTCACCCGCTCGGCGACCTGTGCGGCCGTCAGCGAGCCCTTGAACTTGTCCGCGGCGACGAGCACCCGCCGGGTCCCCTGCACTGCAGCGTCCGCCACTTTCCACCCCTTGCTCTCCGGGCCCGCACGTCGGGGCCAGTCGCGCCGCTGCGACCTTAACGGGCGGACGGCCGGGCCGTCATGCCCCGGGCGTGCCCCCGAACGCCGCGTGGCGGCGCGCCGGAATCGGGTAGACCGATGCCATGACCCCTGTGCGCAGCGAACCCCGACTCGCCGACCGTGTCCTCGGCGGCTGGCTGGGCCGGATCGCGGGCAACATGCTCGGCAAGCCGGTCGAGCGCGGCGATCTGTGGACGCGCGACCGCATCGACCGCTATCTGCGGCGGGCGGACGCCCTGCCGCTCACCGACTACCTCCCCGAGCCCGCGGACGAGCGCGACCGCGCCGCGCTGCGCCCGGAGTGGCCGAGCTGTGTGCGCGGCCGGGTCCACGGCAGCTGCCGCGACGACGACGTCGACTACGCGATCCTCGGCCTGCATCTGCTGGAGACCCACGGCTTCGGCTTCAGCACCGAGCAGGTCGGCGAGGTGTGGCTGCTCAGGCTGCCGTATCTGCAGACGTTCACCGCGGAACGGGCGGCCTACCGCAATCTCACGGACGGGCTGAAGCCGCCGCTGACGGCGACGTACGACAACCCCTACCAGGAGTGGATCGGCGCGCTGATCCGCGCCGACATCCACGGCTGGACCCATCCGGGCGCCCCGCGCCGGGCCGCCGCGCTGGCCCGCCGCGACGCCGTGCTGTCGCACACCGGCAACGGGGTGTACGGCGCGATGTGGGCGGCGGCGCTGATCTCCGCGGCGTTCACGGCGCCGACCGTGCGGCACGCGGTCGAGGACGCGCTCGCCGTGATCCCGGCGAGCAGCAGACTGGCCCGCACCGTGCGCCGGGTCGTCTCGCTCCACGAGACCCGCATGTCCTGGGAGGACACCCTGTCCACGGTGGCGCGGGAGACCGCGGGGCTCGGCTGGATCCACACGGTCCCGAACGTGGCCGTGCTCACCGCCGGACTCCTGTACGGCGAGGGCGACTTCACCCGCACCATCGCGCTCACGGTACGCGGCGGACTGGACACCGACTCCAACGGCGCGACCGCCGGTTCGGTGGCGGGCGTCCTGACCGGTGCGGCGGCCATCCCGAACCACTGGAAGGACCCGCTGGAGGACACGGTCCGCAGCGCCGTGTTCGGCTTCGACGGGGCGAGCATCACCGACCTCGCCGAACGCACCCTCCGGCTGGCCGCTTCGGCGACCTGAGCGCTCCGCTGGAGATGCCGCGATATGCCGTCGGTCGTCTGCGGCACCGTTGTGGCTGGTCGCTCCCCCAAGTTCTCGGCTTCGCTCGAACAGGAGGGACCCCCATCGCGGCGGAGCCGCATATCGATACAGCCCCGCGCCCCTTCGGGGCGCTGTCGCGGCCGACGAGCGGCCGGGCGGGCTGGTTACGCTTCGCAGATGGCCATCACACAAGACTTCGCCACATACATCGCGGGCCTGCCCCGGGTGCTCGCCGGGGCCGCCGTCCTGTTCCGCGACACCGAGGGGCGTGTGCTGCTCGTCGAGCCCAACTACCGTCCGGGCTGGGCGCTTCCGGGCGGCACGGTCGAGTCCGACGACGGCGAGACGCCACGCCAGGGTGCGCGCCGGGAGACGGCCGAGGAGATCGGTCTCGACGTCACGCCGGGCCGACTGCTCGCCGTGGACTGGGTGCACGGCACGGGACGTCCGCCGCTGGTCGCCTACCTGTACGACGGCGGTGTCCTGACCGCGGACGACCTCGGCTCGATCCGGCTCCAGGAGGAGGAGTTGCTGTCGTGGCGGCTGGTCCCCCGCGCGGAACTGGCCGACCATCTCGACGGCGCCCTGGGCCGCCGCGTCCAGGTCGCCCTGGACGTACTAGCCGACGACACGGGCGCGGCCGAGTTGGAGAACGGCCACCGGGTGGGGCTGACCCCGCTCGGCAAACGGCCGCGGCACGAGTGAAGGAGCGGAACCTCAGAGGGGCGCGGGGAACTGCGCGACCAGCCACAACACACCGGCAGACGGCCACCGGGTTCGGCAGGCATGCGGCACCCATGAAGGGGCGGCACCGCAGAGGGGCGCGGGGAACTGCGCGACCAGCCACAACGACGCCGCACCCGCCCACCGACGCACCGCCCCACGGCGATCAGCCGCCCCGCCAAGTCGCACAGCGCCACCGCGGGGAACCGCGCGATCTACGACACCCCACGACGAACCGCCGGACCCGGCACACCGCACATATGAAGGAGCCGTGTCATCAGCCCCGGCCGAACCCCAGAGGGAGATGGCGGGGACCGCGGAGCATGGCGTTGGTCCGGTAGGGCGGCGGGTCCTGCACCAGGGTCGCGCTGCCGAGCAAGGGCAGCAGCGCGGCCAGCGCGGTCTGGGCCTCGATGCGGGCGAGCGGGGCGCCGTAGCAGAGGTGGACGCCGCTGCCGAAGCCGAGGTGTTCGTTGTCGCGGCGGGTGGGGTCGAACCGGTCGGGGTCGGGGAAGCGCAGCGGGTCGCGGTTGCCCGATGCCATCGCGAGCACCACCGGGGTGCCCTTGGGCAGGGTGGTGCCCGCGATGTCCACGTCGGCGAGCGGGATGCGCTCGCGCATGTGGACCGGGGGCTCGTAGCGCAGCAGTTCCTCCACCGTGCGCGGCAGCAGGCCCGGATCGCGGCGCAGCACGTCGAGTTGGCCGGGCCGGCGCAGCAGGGTGAGGACGCCGTTGGTGATCAGGTTGACGGTGGTCTCGTGTCCGGCGATGAGCAGCAGCACGGCGGTCGACGCCAGTTCGTCGGGGGTCAACCGCTGCACGGGGTCGGGTTCGTTGACGAAGGCGGACAGCAGGTCGCCGGTCGGCCGGCCGCGGCGCTGGTCGGCGAGGTCGAGCAGATAGTGGCCCATCTCCTGGCGGGCCTGCATGGCCGCCTTGTCCGGCTGGTGGGTGTCCTCCTCGGGTCCGATGTCGGCGGAGGCGACGAGCACGTCGGTCCATTCGCGGAACCTCGGCTCGTCCTTGCGCGGGACGCCCAGCAGCCGGCAGATGACGGTGACGGGCAGCGGGTAGGCGAAGTCGTCGACGATGTCGACCCGTTCGCGGCCCCGAAGCGACTCGGTGAGTTCCTCGGTGATCCGGGTGATCTCGCCGCGCAGGGCGTCGATGCGGGCCGGGCTGTGCGGCGGGCCGAACGGCCGCATGGCGAGGGTGCGCAGCCGGTGGTGCTCGGGGTCGTCGAGCCGCAGGAACGGCGGCTTCGGCTGCTCACCGGCCGGCTCGGGCGCCCCGGTGGTGCGGCTGCGCCGGTCCGCGCTGATCCGCGGGTCGTGCAGCAGGGCCAGGATCTCGTGGTAGGTGCCGACCAGGTGACTGCCGTCCGCCTGCCGCACCACGGGGCCGGCCTCCCGCAGTTCCGCGTACAGCGGCCACGGGTCGGGGCGGTTGGCGTAGTCGGTGATCCGCTCCAGCAGGGTCTCGGCGGTCATGGGGGCTCCTCGTGGACGGGCGGGGCGACGGGTCACCGGGTGGGCCGCATCATGACCAGTCGGCGGTCCGGCAGATGACCGGTGAGGGCGACGGTGGGTCCGTGGGAGAGGCCGCTCGGATCCGGCACGTCGGAGGGCACCGGTACCTCGGCCGCCGGCCCGCGGTCGGAGGCGCCGGGCGGGGGCGGGAACGGCGCGGCGGTCTCGATCAGGTTCCGGTAGTACTCCAGCGACTTGGCCATGTCGACGGTGACCGCGGCGGTCACCCGGCCTCGGAAGCCGTACACCATCGCGAGCCGGCGTGCCTGCAACGAGCCCTGGGCGATGACGACTTCGTCGGAGAAGGTGGGCACGCCCACGGACTTGATGTTGAGCCCGAACTGGCTCGACCAGAAGGTGGGAACCGTCAGATGCGGGCGCCGCTCGGGTTCCGGACTGACCATGTTGTGGGCGGCGACCTCCGCCTGGTCCACCGCGTTGCGCCAGTGCTCGAGCGAGAGCAACTGGTAGTCGAAGAGAGGGTGCGGGAAGCGGGAGACGTCGCCGGCCACGAACACGTCGTCGGTGACGAGCCCGTACATGGTGAAGGCGCGGCACCCGGCGTCGCAGGCGATGCCGCGCGGCCCGGCGGCCAGCCCGGAGTCCGCGAGCCATTCGACGTTGCGGACCGCCCCCATGGCGACGACGCACACGTCCGCGTCGACGTGGCTGCCGTCGGAGAGGTCGGCGCCGGTGAAGTGGCGCTCGCCGCGCAGCGCGGTGACGGTGACCCCGCAGCGCAGGTCCACGCCGTGGTTGCGCTGCATGGCGGCGGCGAGCTTGGCCAGCGTCCCGCCGAGCGCGCCCACCAGCGGTGCCGGTCCGCGTTCGGTGACGGTGACCGCGATGCCCCGTTCCCGGCAGGCCGAGGCGATCTCGGAGCCGGTGAAGCCCCCGCCGATCACCAGGACCCGGCGCGGTCCCGCGTTCAGCCGCTCCGCCAGTTGTTCCGCGTCGTCGCTGGTACGCAGGGTGAACACGCCGTCCAGGGCCGCCTCCTGCGGATGGGGCCACGGCCGGGCCCGCGTTCCGGTGGCGATCAGCACCCTGTCGTACGGCAGTGACTCACCGTCGGCCAGCAGCACCCGTTTGCGGACCGTGTCCAGTCCGGTGGCACGCACACCGAGCCGCCACTCGGCCTGGGGATCGCGGCGCACGGGCAGCCCGGTGGAGTGGGCCGGGACCTTGCCGAACAGGACCTGTTTGGACAGCGGGGGCCGGTCGTAGGGCGGATGGGGCTCGTCCCCGACGATGGTCAGCGGGCCGGTGAAGCCCTCCTCGCGCAGCGTCTCCGCGGCCCTCAGCCCGGCCAGCGACGCGCCGACGACGACGATCCTGCTCCGCAGGAGGTCAGCGGGCACCGGGGTTCACCTCCTCGCCCAGCAGGATGGCCTGCACGGGACAGGCCGCCGCTGCCTGACGGGCGCGTTCGCGTTGCCCTTCGGGAACGGCCGGGTGGTACAGCAGCGCCTCCTCGTCGTGCAGCGTGAACACCTCCGGGGCGAGGAAGACGCACTGCGCATAGCCCTGGCAACGGGTGAGGTCCACCACGATCTGCATCGCTGGTCGCTCCCTCCGGCAGGCCGGCCCCTCATTCCTTTGTAGTCCCGGCGGGCACCGAGCGCTCGCCGGGACGGGAGCCGGCCGGGCGGGCGGGCCCGTCACGCCGGTGCGGCGGAACGGCCGCTGCCCCCAAATCGGTTCGCTCCGCGGGGATGCGCGTCCTACGCTCGCCCCATGACCAAGCCCCTCGTGGCCATCCTCAGCGGCGCGGGTGTCTCCACGGATTCCGGTATCCCCGACTACCGCGGGCCGAACGGCCTGTGGCGGCGCGATCCCGAGGCCGAGAAGCTCGTGACGTACGACTTCTACATGCGCGATCCGGAGATCCGGCGGCGGTCCTGGCAGATGCGGCGCCAGAACCGCGCGCTGCACGCGGAGCCGAACGCCGCGCACCGTGCCGTGGCCGAGTTGGAGCGCTCCGGGATTCCGGTGCGGGTGATCACCCAGAACGTGGACGGTCTGCACCAGCTCGCCGGCCTGTCCGCCCGCAAGGTGCTCGAACTGCACGGCACGGCGCGCAGTGTGGTGTGTACGTCGTGCCATGCGCGCGGGCCGATGGCGGACGCCCTCGCCCGCATCGAGGCCGGTGAGGAGGATCCGCCGTGCCTGGAGTGCGGCGGGATCCTGAAGTCGGCGACCGTGATGTTCGGTGAGCGGCTGGATCCGGTGGTGCTCGGCGAGGCCCTGGCGATCGCCAGGGCGTGCACCCTGTTCGTCGCGGTGGGCAGCAGTCTGCGGGTCCAGCCGGCCGCGAGCCTGGCCGGTGTGGCCGCCGACGGCGGGGCCCGGCTGATCATCGTCAACGCCGAGCCGACGCCGTACGACGACCGCGCTCAGGAGGTCGTCCGCGAGCCGATCGGCACGGCCCTGCCGGCGCTGCTGGCCCGGGTGCGGGAGGGCGGCGCCGGCTGACCCGGCCGCGGTCGCCCGGCGCCGTCACCGGCGGTGTTCCCGGTGCGCGCGGACGGCGTCCAGCCAGTCGCCGGTGCCGGTGCCCGGCGGGGTCAGCCGCGTTCCGCGTACCCGCGCGTTCCATGTCTGCGGCTGGAAGACCCCTTCGGCCACATCGTCCTCGGGGGCGACGAGGACCGGCAGGGACCGGGCCACCGCCATCCCGGCCTCCAGTTGCAGCCACGGCGAGGTCCAGCAGCGCGCGGACCGGTTCTCCTCCTCGGTGTCCGGGCGCCACACCGCGTCGGGTGCGTGCAACTGCCGGAAGCCGAGCAGCACCACGCCGTCGACCTGCGCGAGCAGTCGGGGCAGGGTGTGCCAGGGGTCGTCGCCGTGGCCGTCCCGGCCCAGACGGATCACCTCGAACGGCTGCTGTCCGAGCCAGCCGGCCCAGCGGTCCAGTGTGGATTGCTGGGCCGGGGTGAGGATGGACGGCGCCCCGAGGAAGACGCGGGCGGGTCTCAGATCGCGGTGCGTCATGCGGTGTCTTCGCTCGTCACTCTTCCCTGGGCGTCCAGTCGGCTCGCTATGTCCGCGGGCACGTCCACGGCCTCGGAGAACTGCGCGCCGTCGAGCCGGGCCCCGGTGAAGTTGGCGCCGGCCAGCCGGGTTTCGCGGAAGTCCGCGCCGACCAGGACGGCGTCGACGAGTACGGCGTCGACGAGTGTGGCGCGGTAGAAGACCGCCCGCGCCGCGGTGACGCCGCGCAGGGAGGCGCCGGTCAGATCGGCCTCGAACAGGTCGGCGTCGCTGAGGTCGACGACCTTCTTGTCGCCTTCCCGGCTGCCGAGATAGGAGCGGGCCAGGTTGCAGCCCTGCAGGTCGGCGCCGGACAGGGACGGTGCGTAGCGCAGTCCGTCGGCGAGGACCTTCTGGATCTGGCCCGTCTCGGACTTGCGCAGCAGTCCGGCGATCACGGCGACCGCCTCGTTGGCGTAGGGGGTGCGGCCCGCGCCCTGCTCGGAGTTGTTGTCGAAGAACCGGCGCATCAGGATCGCCGCGGCCATCTGCTGCGTCGTGTTGTCCGACGCCAGGGACTCCACCACGTCCTTGAACGCCGCGCCGACCGCGGCCGATCTGTCCCGCTTGCGCTGGAAGTTCAGCACCCCGAGGACGCTGACGCCCACCGTGACGAACGTGCCGAGGATTCCGGTCCAGACCTGCACGTCACTGGCCGACATACCACCCCTAGCGTCGTGGCCGCGTTTGTTCTGCGCGTGACCCTACAAGGTGCGAGGCGGGGTGCCGGGCCCGAGCGGGCCGGGTCGGCGGCGCGGTCAGAACAGCGCCGTTCCGCGTTCGAAATCGAGGAGGCGCTGCTTGCGTTCCAGGCCGCCGCCGTATCCGGTGAGGCTGCCGTCGGAGCCGACGACACGGTGGCAGGGGACGATGATGCCCACGGGATTGCGGCCGTTGGCGAGGCCGACCGCGCGGGAGGCGTTGGGGTTTCCCAGGGCGTCGGCGAGGTCGCCGTAGGTGCGGGTCTCGCCGTACGGGATCTTCGTCAGCTGTTCCCAGACGCTGCGCTGGAACGGGGTTCCGTGCAGCCGCAGTTGCAGGGTGAACTCCGTCAACTCACCCGCGAAATAGGCCGCCAGCTGTTCCTCGGCCGCGCCGAAGGATGTGTCGTCGCGGGCGCCGAAGGTCTCCTCGGGCGGGCGGTGGCGCTGTTCGCTCATGTAGAGCCCGCACAGGGTGCCGTCGTCGGCGACGAGGGTGAGAGGGCCGTACGGGCTGTCGATCACGGTGTGCTGTTTCACGGGATGTCCTTACACCGGCAGGAAGTTGATGGGGTGGCTGTCCGTCGCCCACAGGTACTGGACCGCGTACGCCCGCCAGGGCCGCCAGGCCGCGGCCCGCGCGGTGAGCGCGGCCGGGGTGGCGGGCAGGCCCAACTCCTGGGCGGCGCGCCGGATTCCGAGGTCGGTGGCGAGGAAGGCGTCGGGGTCGCCGAGGGCCCGCATGGCGATGACGTCGACCGTCCAGGGGCCGAAGCCGGGCAGGGCGAGCAGCCGGGTCCGGGCCTCTGACCAGTCGCTCTCCACGCCCAGGTGGAGTGTGCCGTCGGCGAGTTGACGCACAAGGGTGGTGAAGGTGGTGCGCCGGGTGCGGGGCATCGCCAGCGACTCCGGGTCGAGCACGGCCAGTGCCTCGGGCGCGGGGAACAGATGGGTGAGGCCGCCCTCGGGATCGTCGACGGGCTCGCCGTACGCGGTGACCAGACGGGCGGCGTGGGTGCGGGCGGCGGCCGTGGAGACCTGCTGGCCGAGGACCGCGCGGATGGCGAACTCGGCCGCGTCCACGGTGCGCGGCACACGGCGCCCCGGCGCCTTGTCGATCAGCGGCGCGAGGAGCGGGTCGGTGCGCAGTTGGCCGTCGACCGCGACCGGGTCGGCGTCCAGGTCGAGCAGCCGGCGGCAGCGGCTGCAGGCGACGGTCAGGTCGCGCAGGTCGCTGAGGGTGAGCCGGCAGGCGATGTGGTCGGGTTTCGGGGTGAGCGCCACGATGCCGTGTCCGTAGGGCAGCCGGAGCGTCCTGCGGTAGGCGCCGTCCCGCCACTCCTCCACGCCAGGTACCGCGGTCGCCGCGAGGTGGCCGAAGAGGTTGTCGGGGTTGAGCGGGGCGCGGAACGGCAGGCGCAGGGACAGGACTCCCGGGGTGCCCGGGGTCTGCTTGCGCGGGGCGCGGGCCCGCAGCCCGCTCGGGGAGAGGGCGAACACCTCGCGGACGGTGTCGTTGAAGGCGCGGATCGAGGAGAAGCCGGCCGCGAAGGCGATCTCCGCCATGGGCAGCGGGGTCGTCTCGATGAGGAGCCGGGCGGTCTGGGCGCGCTGGGCCCGGGCGAGCGCGAGGGGGCCCGCGCCGAGTTCGGCGAAGAGCTGGCGTTCGACCTGCCGGGTGCTGTAGCCGAGGCGGGCGGCGAGTCCGGGCACGCCCTCGCGGTCCACGACGCCGTCGGCGATCAGCCGCATGGCGCGGGCCACCAGGTCGGCGCGCTGGTTCCACTCCGGTGAGCCGGGGCTGGTGTCGGGCCGGCAGCGCTTGCAGGCCCGGAATCCGGCCTGCTGGCAGGCGGCGGCGCTCGGGTGGAACGTCATGTTCTCCGCCTTGGGCGGGACGACCGGGCAGCTGGGCCGACAGTAGATGCGGGTGGTCAGGACGGCCGTGAAGAACCAGCCGTCGAACCGCGCGTCCTTGGACCGCACGGCCCGCACACAGCGCTCCCGGTCGAGGTGCATCCCTTTCTGCATGGCTCCAGCATCGGCCACCGGCCGCGGCGGGGCTGGCGAGAATCCGACATCAACGTGCCCTGTGCAGGCGAGCGCCGGATCGCCCTGCGGGCGCCGCGGCGGTGGCGGCCCGGGCCCGGGTGGCTCAGGCCGGCCGGTCCTCGGACAGGATGACGCGGGTCTGGCGGGCGAGGGCGAGCAGTCGGCCGCCGTTGACGGTGACATCCCCGGCCCGTTCTCTTGTTCGAATGCTCGTACGAACGCCCTCGTCCCAGGTCAGGGAGCGCGCCAGATGTTGTCGAAGGCCGCCGTCTCGATGCTGCGTCGCTGCCGCACCGCCTCCAGCTCCACCACCGCGTCGTTCACGGCGGCCAGGACGGACACGACCGTGTCGGGGAGCCCCGCGGGGCCGCCGGCCGGCTCCTCCCGCAGCCCCACGGCGGCGCCCAGCGCGGCCAGCACGGGTTCGGCCGCGGTCCAGCGTTCGGCGGCGCGTCCGCGTTCGGCCGTATCGCCGAGCCGGGTCCGGTCCGTGCGCAGGGAGAGGCGACGGCCGCGTCCCCGGCCGCCGCCCTCGCCCGCCGCCTCCAGGGCGTCCAGATAGGCCGCGGCCAGGTCACGGCCCCGCCGCCACAGCCAGTCCTCGACGGACTCGTACGGCCGCTCACGGACGAGCGCCGACACCGCCTCGTCCAGCAGCGGGTCGCCCATGCCCAGCGGCAGGCCCGGCACGATGCGGTCGCCGTCCAGGCCGATGGCCTCGGCCCGCAGGAGGTCGATCAGTTCGGCCCCCGCGAGGGCCAGCGAGAGGTCGCCCTGTCCTACGGAGCGGTCGGCGGCGGGGGCCAGCGCGACGATCAAGAGGTCTCGCGGTGTGGTCATTTCGACTCCTAGCTGGGAGCTGCGCTGCTTGGGCGGGGTGTTCCGCCGTGGGGCTTCACGCCGTCTGCCTTGTGCGGGTGGTTTGTGGCTGGGCGCGCAGTTCCCCGCGCCCCTATGGGGCGCTGCATCAGCAACCATGCCACCCAGCCGGGGGCGGCTGCCCGGTGTGGGATGACACGCCAGTGGCCGGGTGCGGGTTGTCTGTGGCTGGGCGCGCCGTTCCCCGCGCCCCTTCAGGGCGCTGCCATCAGCAACCATGCCATCCAGCCGGGGGCGGCTGCTCGGTGTGGGGTGGCATATCGGGGGCCGGGTGCGGGTGGTTTGTAGCTGGGCGCGCCGGTCCCCGCGCCCCTTCACGGCGCTGCCACAAGCAACCATGCCATGCCGTCGGCGTGCTTGAGGTGGGGTGGGGGGTCAGTATGGGAGCGGCCGGGGGTGACGGCCGGGAGGTGATGGTGTTGGACGGTCGCAGGCGTGGGCCGGGGCCGGTGGCCTCGATGTGGGAGCACCCGCGGCTCATCACCGCGGGGCTGATGTCCATGCCCGTCGCACTCCTGGTGGTGGACCAGGCGCTGAGCCGGTCCATCAGGCTGGGTTCCCTGATGGTGGGGGCGCCCGCGCTGGCCGCGGTGTTCTGCACACCGCTCGGCGTGGTCGCCGTCATCGCGATCACCCTGCCCTGCGTGGTGCTGGCGGCGGCCGGGAACCTGGCGCTCGGCACGGCGAACTTCTGGGTGCAGCTCACCGCGCTGATGGTCATCTGCATGGGCGCCGTGGGCGCCAGCTGGATCCGCGAGCGCCGCGAGGACGAGCTGGCTCGCACCCGCGCGGTCGCCGAGGTGACCCAGCGGGTCCTGCTCAAGCCCCTGCCGCCCAGCATCGGCGACCTGACCCTCGCCTCGGTCTATCTGGCGGCCAACGAGGACGCCGCCGTCGGCGGGGACCTGTACGCGGTCGCCGACGTCGGCGGCAGGGTGCGGATCCTGATCGGCGACGCGCACGGCAAGGGCCTCGCGGCGGTGGAGACCGCAAGCTACGTGCTGAGCGCGTTCCGCCGCTCCGTACGCCAGCGCGGACCGCTGCACGCCATGGTCACCGACCTCGAAGAGGACTTCAGGGAGGACCTGCGCGATGCCACGGCGGCACAGCAGGACACCACGAGCACGTCCCTCGCCCTGGAGGAGTTCGTCACCGCCATGGTGCTGGAGGTGCCGGAGAAGGGCGAAGGACCCACATTCGTGATCAACTTCGGGCATCCGCCGCCCCTGCTCATCGACCGCGGACGGGTCACCGTGCTGGAGCCCGCGTCCTGCGCGCCGCCGCTCGGACTGGGCGATCTCGACCGCGCGCATCCGCCCGTGGAGACCGTGGACTTCCCGCCCGGCGCCACCCTGCTGCTGTACACGGACGGCGTCGTCGAGGCCCGCAACCGGGCCGGTGACTTCTACCCGCTCGCGGACCGGCTTCCCGGCTGGGCCGGGCTGGGGCCCGCGGCGTTGCTCAGCGCCGTCCACAGCGACCTGCGGCGGTATGTGGGCCGGGGCCTGAGCGACGACGTGACCATGATCGCGCTGCACCGCACCCGTCCGTCGTAGTCACGGAGGGAGACGAGGAATGTGATCTTCCGTGGTGGCCGAACAATCTCTCGCCGAGGGCGCACCGTATGTAGGGATATGCAGAGATTCCGGTTCTCTGCGGGACGCCTCCCGGACGAAGCTCTGCTGTCCGGGCTGGCCACGGGTGACCCGGAGTTGGCCGTCACCTTCGTACGCAGGTTCCAGCACACGGTCTTCGGTGTCGCCGTCGCCGTCACCGGGGACCCGCAGCTCGCCGAGGACGTCGCCCAGCAGACGTTCGAGCGTGCGTGGCGTCATGCCCAGGTCTACGACGCGCGCCGCGGCTCCGTGTCGACCTGGCTGACCACGATCGCCCGCAACCTGGCCATCGACGCCATCCGGACCCGGCGGCCGGAGCCGGTGGCGCCCGAGGACCTGGACACGGTCCTCGGCGCCGTCAGCGAGACTCCGGAGCAGTACGCGCTGGCCGACGAGGCGTCGACCCGGCTGCGGGCCGCGGTGGCCGAGCTACCGCGGGAGCAGGGCCGCGCTCTCGTGATGGCCGGCATCTACGGAATGACGGCCCAGCAGATCGCCGACTGGGAGAGGATCCCGCTGGGTACCGCCAAGACGCGCATCAGGACGGCGATGGGCAAGCTGCGGACCTCACTCGCATCCTCGAAGCGAGGCGACGATGGCCAGTGACGTGACCTGCCGGACGCTGCGGGAGATCGGCGCCGAACTGGCTCTGGGCGTACTGCCCGGCCGGGAACGGGCGGAGGCGGTCGCCCATCTGGACCAGTGTGCGGAGTGCCGGAAGTACATCGAGGAACTGACCTCGGTGAGCGACCGGCTCATCGGGCTGCTCCCGGGCAGCGAGCCGCCGGTGGGCTTCGAGGAGCGGGTGGCGCGCAGGCTGACCGCGGCGGCGCGGGAACGGCGTCCGCCGACGCGGGCCGCCGCCGCGTACCCGAGCCGCCGCAGGCGGATCCGGGTGCGGCTCGCCGCGGCCGCGGCCACCCTCGTCCTGGCCGTCGGATTCGGCGGCTGGGCGATCGGCACGGCGATCGAGGACGTCGTGGCCGGCCCCTCCTCCACGGCCGGGACCAACGGGGGCATGCTCTCCGGAGACCTGGCCTCGGCCACCAGCCCCGGGAAGGCGGTCGGCGAGATCTACGTCCACCCGGGCAGGCCGGGCTGGATCTACATGGCCGTCGACCTGGCCGGCACGGGTGCTCCGCGGGACGGCAAGGTGACCTGTCTGCTGGTGCACAAGGACGGGAGCACGGTACGCGTGGGCACGTTCGCGCTGCGGCACGACGGAACCGGGTACTGGGGCAGCCCGGCCATGGCCGACACCGCCAAACTCTCAGCAGCCAGACTGACCACCCCCGACGGCACAATCCTCGCCACAGCCCACCTGGCAACAGCCGACCAGTCCTAACGCCCCAAAGGGGCGCGGGGACTGCGCGCCCAGCCACAACACCACCCGCCCACCGACGAGCCGCGACCGGCGAGTGACCACCCCGAACAAAACGACACAGGCCCACGACAACGCCCCAAAGGGGCGCGGGGAACTGCACGCTCAACCACAATGACGCCGCACCCACCCACCAACACACCGCCCCACGGCGAATAGGCACCCCCCGCCAACTCGCACAGCGCCACCGCGCTCAACCACAACGACGCCGCACCCACCCACCAACACACCGCCCCACGGCGAATAGGCACCCCCCGCCAACTCGCACAGCGCCACCGCGCTCAACCACAACGACGCCGCACCCACCCACCAACACACCGCCC
>NZ_JBIWKB010000043.1:47028-82161 GCF_044765425.1 Streptomyces sp. NPDC102462
CCCCACGGCGAATAGGCACCCCCCGCCAACTCGCACAGCGCCACCGCGCTCAACCACAACGACGCCGCACCCACACACCAACGCACCGCCCCACGGCGAATAGGCACCCCCCGCCAACTCGCACAGCGCCACCGCGGGGAACCGCGCGCTCAACCACGACACCACCCGCACCCGCCCACCAAAACGCTGCACGACGGCGAATAGGCACCCCCGCCAAGCCCCCGGCCAGGGACCCCGTTCAGCCGCTGCAACCGCGCATACGCGCCACGCAGCGCCAGCAGCTCGTCATGGGTGCCGGACTCGACGACCCGGCCATGGTCGAGGACCACGATCCGCGTGGCGTCACGGACGGTGAGCAGGTTGTGCGAGATGACGACGGTCGTGCGCCCCGCCATGAGCCGCCGCAACGGCCCCATGATCCGCAGCCCGGACTCGACGTCGAGACCGCTGGTCGGCTCGTCCAGGAGCAGGACGGGCGCGTCCCGGATCACCGCGCGGGCGATCGCCACGCGCTGCCGCTGACCACCGGACAGCATCCGGCCGCGCTGGCCGACCAGCGTGTCGTAGCCGTCGGGGAGCGCCTGGATGAACTCGTGCGCGTCGGCCGCCCCGGCCGCCGCGACGATCTCCGCGTCCGTCGCCCCCGGCCGGCCGTAGGCGATGTTCTCGCGCACCGTGCCGTGCAGGACAAGGGTTTCCTGGAGGACCACCGCGACGTTCTCCCGTACGTCCCGCAGCCGCAGCTCGCGCAGATCGGTCCCGTCCAGGCGGATCGCGCCCAGGTCGGGGTCGTAGAAGCGCAGCAGCAGCTTGGCCGCCGTGGACTTGCCCGCCCCGCTGGCCCCGACCAGGGCCAGGATCTCGCCGGGCGCGACGTGGAAGGACACGTCGGACAGCGCCTGGCGCGCGGTGCCGGGGTAGTGGAAGCAGACGCCGTCCAGTTCGATGTCGCCGCGCGCCCGGCCGGTCCGCCGGGCGTCGGCGGCGTCGACGACCTGGGGCCGCTGGTCGAGCAGTTCGAGTATCCGTTCCGCGGCTGCGGAGGCCGTGTAGAAGGCGGTGGCGAGGCCGGACAGGCCGCTGACGGGGCCGTAGAGCTTGCCGATCAGCGCCAGGAACAGCAGCAGCCCGCCCAGTGTGAGCTGGCCCTGGGCCAGCTTCCAGGTGCCGAGACCGAGCACGGCGAGGATGCCCGCCACCTCGATGATCTCGACGAGCGGCGAGTAGACGGCGCCGATTCGCGCCGATGCCATCGCCGCGTGGAACCGGCCCAGGTTCTCCCGTTCGAAGCGGCGTTCCTCCCAGCCCTGCCGGTTGTACGCCTGGACCAGGGCCACATTGCCCAGCGTCTCCTCGACGACCGCGCTGAGCGAGCCGCTGCGCCGTCTGCGTTCCCGGGACGCCTCGCCGATCAGCCGGGAGAAGTGCCGGGCCGCGCGCCAGAACAGCGGCACGACGACCAGGGCGAGCAGGGTCAGGTCCCAGCGGAGGTAGCAGAGCAGGCCGAGGAAGACGCCGAGCCGGACCACGTGGTAGAGGCCGTCGGCCACCCCGGAGAGCAGCAGTGTCTCGACGGCGTCCACGTCGCCGGTCACCCGGGACAGTACGTCGCCGAGCCGCCGCCGTTCGAAGAACCCGAGCGAGAGCCCCTGGACGTGCCGGAACACATCGCGGCGCAGTGACAGCAGGAAGCGTTCGCCGACCCAGGCGGACGTCACGCGGTCGGCGAACCCGAGGATGCCGGAGACGACGATGAGCCCCAGATAGGCGGGCGCGATCCACAGGAAGGGACGCGGATCGCGCGGGACGAGCGCGTCGTCGATCACGATCTTGAAGAGCCATAGTTCGGCGCCGTCGACCGCCGGGCCGATCAGGCTGAACAGCAGCAGGGGCGCCAGCCAGCGCCTGCGGCCCCGGGTGTAGGGCCAGAAGCGCCGGAAGACCTCACGCGGTGACAGGCGCGGTGCGGGCGCGACGACGCCGGGGTCCCGCTCGTCCCCGCCCGCCGGCCCGCCCACCGACAGCAGTCCCCGCAGTGCATGCCGGAGGACACCCACCATGGCACCGCTCCGTCGCATTCCTCGCAACCGGACGGCGAAGCGGGCCGGCTCCCCTGCTCGCCGACCCACTCACCCTTGTCTCACTCTCAGTACTCGAAGCGGTCCTCGCGGTCACGGTCGTGACGGCGGTCCCTGTCCTCGTCCCGCCGCTCCCGGCCGTGCTCGCCACGCTCACCGTGGTCGCGTTCGCCGCGACCGCCGTGGTCACCGTGGCCGCCGTGGTCCCCGTTCCTGCTGGGGAAGAGATGACCGAAGACTGTCATTGCGTTCCTCCAATCGCTTCTCCTAGGAGGTACGCGTCGCGGGCGCGGTTGGATTGCGTCTGCCGGAAACTCACGGCGGCGAAGCCGACGCACCAGGGTCGGGCGACGAGGTCCGCTCCGCCGGTGCGCACGGACAGGGTCCCGCAGGGCCGCCGCCGTGTCATGGGCAGGTTACGAAGAGTTCGCATCGCGGGCGCGACGGTCGGTGAGTGCTTCCTGACGGCCGGTTCATGCGCCCCTGACCTCCCGGCAAGAATGCGGGTCGACGCTGTCGCCATGGCTGACATCTCCCCCACCGCACCGACCGGAACCACCACACCGAGCCTCTTCGAGCAACTGGGAGGCGAAGCAGCGATCAGCGCCGTCGTCGACATCTTCTACGACAGGGTGCTCGGCGATCCCGAACTGCGGCCCTACTTCACCGGGGTGGACATCGACCGGCTCAAAGGGCATCAACGGCGCTTCGTGGGGCAGGCCCTGGGCGCCACCCGCCCCTACTCCGGCCGCTCCATGCGCAAGGCCCACGAGCACCTGTCCATCACCGAGGCCGCCTTCGAACGGGTGCTCGGACACCTGGCGGCGTCCCTCGCCGAAGCCGGCGTCGAGCAGGCCACGATCGACACGATCGCCGAGTCCCTGCTGCCGCTGCGCCAGGACATCGTGACGGCCTGATCGAGAAGGCGCCGTCACCCGGCCCGTCCCCGGCCGCCGCACCGGACCGGCCACCCGCTCCGCCCACCGGCGCGTGCCGTACGCCCGGCGGAGCGGGCAGCCCGTGCCGTACGCCGGGCGGAGCGAACGACGCGCGCCGTACGCCGAGCGAAGCGGGCGGCACGATCCGGGCGGCCCCGCACGGTCCGCCGTGCGACGGCCCGCTTCGCCAACTCCTCACCGTCCGGCGGCATCAGAGGCGTTCGCGTGCCGCCCCGTCGGGCCAGAAGACCTCCACGTCGATGCCGCTGCTGCGCGCGTAGGCCACCAAGTGGGCTGTGGCGTCACGGCCGTTGGACGGCGAGCCGTCCCACACCGCGACCAGCCGGCGGCAGGTGCGCAGCAGGCTCTCGTCGGCACCCACGCATGCGCCGCGGTCGACCGGGTCGTACTCCAGCAGCCGTACCTGTTCCGACAGCAGCAGCAACTCCCCTGCGGCCTTGCGGTCGTGCTCCTCCAGCACCGCGGGTACCCCGTTCCTGGAGGGCAGCACGGTCACCAGCGCCAGCCCGGCCTTCCGCGCGGCGCGGCCGAAGGCGACCGGCAACCCCTGGCCGGCACGGACCAGTCCGGCCCTGCCCGCCCGTGCGAAGCCCGCCAGCCGCCGGCCCAGGGCCTCCTCCAGCATCGTCAGCGTAGGCGCGGTGAGATCCGGGTGTCCCACGACAGCGATCACTTGAGGCTTCCTTCCTTCTCCGGGCCGAGCCGACCACCCGTCACCGTGTTCCGTGCGGCCTTGCCGGACCGCCGCCGGCGAAGGCAGTCGATTCTCTCGGGAAGGGGCGGTGCGGGCCAGGGTCTCGGGGGGTGGATCGGGGGCCGTTCGGCCCTTGCCGTGCAGCGGCCTCGCGGCACGTTTCAGATCCCTCGCGGTGTCCGCGGCGCGACGAGAACAGGGCCTGCCGCGGCTCTCTTTCCGGGCCCGCCCCGGTCATTACGGGGCCTGTCGCGGCAAAGTCCCGCATGCGCCGGTGTGATCGAGATGCGGTGCGCGGGCAGCGGTGCCAAGAATCGAACTGAGAGGCAGACGCCGACAAAGAAAGGCTGCCGATCATGCGAAACAGGATCATACGCGCTCTGGCCGCCGGTGCCGCCGCGGGCATGCTCGCCAGCGGAGCAGCCGTGGCCTCTACGGGTACCGCCTTCGCAGCTCCGGCGACCGCCACGGTGGCGGACAGTCACAACGCGCCCACGCCTCACCCCACGAAGACTCCGAAGCACAAGAAGTGCCCCAAGGGTGAGCACTACACCAAGGTCAACGGCAAGTGGGCCTGCCACAAGAAGTAGCCACCAGGCCGGGCGCCGGGGAGTTTCGGCCCACCGTCCGCACAGAGCGGCGCGGTGGGGCCGAGGGAGCCTCCCCGGCGCCCGCGGCCTGCGCGCACCGGCCCGAAAAATGCTGCCGCAATGCACCAGGGCACCGTTGATGACAGGAATCCCGCCCAATGCACCCGCGTTCCTTGCGCGAGGTCTTCCGTGTGCACCGCGAGCGGGAAATCGCCCTGCCCCGGTTTTGCCGTGTAGCGCTCACCGTCGTCCCTCGTCGGCGGAGGGCAGGTGGATCAGTCCCGCGTCCGTCGGCCGGAAGCCGCAGGCGTCGAAGTAGAAGCCGCGCAGCCGGGGTTCGAAGTCGACGTGCAGCCACTCGCAGCCCGCCGCACGCGCATGGTCCACCGCCCGGCGCACAAGTGCCGTGCCGACACCGCGGCGTTGGTGGGTGCCCCGGGTCTTCGTGTCGATCAGGAAGGCGTGATCCGCGCCGTCCCAGGCCACGTTGACGAATCCGACGAGGACGCCCTCGCCGTCCCGGGCCGCCACCCAGCCGAGACTGTGCTCGCTGACCTTGGGCCACCAGCCGGGTTCGGCGTTGCCGCCATGGGACAGCACGAGGTCGACCATCTCCTCGTCGGTGATGGGGTCGCGCCACACATAAGAGATCGCTCCGTTCATCCCGCCAGCCTCGCCGACCGGCCCCCGCCGCCACAACACACTTCCGGCGCCGGGGCCCGCCTGCAGCAGACACCGCCAGGCGCCCCCGCGGGGCCTTCCTGACGCGGCGTCACCCTGAGCCGAGGGCCGCCTCGGCGCGGTCCGCGTCCGTGTCCCGCCGCTGGGCGCGGTACAGGTCGCGCGCCCGGATCCAGGCTTCACGGGCCTCGCCCGGCCGGCCGAGGACGGTGAGCACCTCGGCGATCCCGGCCAGGGTGTCGGCCTCGTTGGCGCTGTCGCTCATCGCCCGGAAATGCGCGAGCGCCCGTCGGTAGTGGTCCAGCGCGGTGGCGTGGTCACCGGTCCGGTGGGCGATGTAGCCGAGACTGTCCAGCGTCGACGCCTCGTCACCCGGCCTGCCGTGCTTGACGTGCAGGGCGTACGCCCGCTCACAGTACGCGCGCGCCTGGTCGTACGCGCCGACCTGGGCGTGCATCCATCCCACCGCGTTGAGCTGGTTGGCCAGCCAGAAGGGGTTGTCCAGTTCCTCGTACAACGCCAGCGCGCCAAGGGCGTGGCCGAGGGCCCGCCGGTCGTCGCCGTGCAGCTCCCAGACGCGGGCGAGGGTGCGGCGGACATGGGCCTGCGCCGCCGTGTCCCCCGTCTCCTCCGCCATGGTCAGCGCCTGGTCCAGATGGTCCAGGCCCTCCGCGTGCCGGCCGCTCAGCGCATGGAAGTGGCCCAGCCGCCAGCGGGCGAGGATGCGCGCGGCGGTGGCGCCCTGCCGCTCGGCCGCCGTGAGCGCGTTCTGCCAGACCCGGGCGTAGTCCTGCAGCCGGTGGGCGCCCAACTGGTAGGAGATCAGGGCCCAGGCGAGATAGACCGCCTGGACGTGCAGACCGGCGGACAGCGCCAGTTCCTGCGCCGCGACGAGGCAGGCGTGCTCCTTGGTGAACCAGGCGTGCGCGTCCTCGAAGTCCGCGGGCGTCCACGGTCCGCAGCCCGCCGCCGGCGGCTCGTACCGTTCCGGCTTGAAGGGGGTGTGGACACCGTCCAGAAGCTCGTTCGCCGCGTACGCGGTGTGCAGGTAGAAGTCGACGAACCGGGCCGTCGCCTCGGCCTTCTCCCCCGCCTGGTCACGGGCGGCGCGCTCGCGCGCGTACAGCCTGACGAGGTCGTGCAGCACGTACCGGCCCGGCAGGTGCTGGTGGACGAGGTGCGCGGCCTCCAGCTCGGCGAGCAGGGCCCGGGCCCTGCCGCGCGCGACACCGGCGAGGCTCGCGACCGCCTCCAGGCCGGCGTCCGGGCCGGGGACCAGGCCCAGCAGGTCGAACAGACGGCGGGCCGGCGGGCTGAGCGCCCGCCGTGACATCGCGAACACCGCACGCAGGTTCAGGCTCACCGTCGGATCGCCGGTGTCCAGGGCGTCGAGACGGTCCGCGGGCCGCGCGAGTTCACCGGCGAGCGCGGCGAGCGGGAAGCCGGGATTGCCGGCGGCGCGGGCCGCCACCAGCGCCAGGGCCAGCGGCAGCCCCGCGCAGTACGCCACGAGCGAGGCGACGGCCTCCGGCTCGGCGGCGGTCCGCTCGGCGCCCAGCCGGTCGGCGAGCAGTGCGCGGGCCTGGCCGTCCTCGAAGACGGCCGGCGCGAGGGTGACGGCGCCGTGCCTGACGACCAGCGGGGTGAGCCGGTTGCGGCTGGTGATCAGGACGGTGCACGTGGGTGTGCCGGGCAGCAGCGGCAGCACCTGGCGGGTGTCGTGCGCGTCGTCCAGGACGACCAGGACGCGTTTGTCCTTGAGGAGGCTCCGGTACAGGCCCTCCTGCGCTGCCGGGTCCTCCGGTACGTCGTCGGGGGGCACGCCGAGCGCGTCGAGGAAGCCGCGCAGGGCGGCGGAGGCGGGCAGCGGCTCGGCGCCCGGGTCGTAGCCGCGCAGATCGACGTAGAGCTGTCCGTCGGGGAAGCGGCCGGTCTCCTCGTAGGCCCAGCGGGCCGCCAGCCAGCTCTTGCCGACTCCTCCCGGACCGGTGACGACGACGATCCGTCCGACGGCCTGCGCGAGTTGCCGCCGTTCCCGGTGTCTGCCGAGGAATCCGGCGGGCGCGAGCGGGAGCAGCCGGGGGACGACGGCCGATGTCACCGCGGTCGCCGCACGCGTACGGTCCTGGGCGGGCGCCGCCGCCGTGCCGTCGTCCCCCTGGGGTCCCGCCGTCAGCAGCTCATGGTGCAGCCGCTGGATGGCGGCGCCGGGGGTGAGCCCCAATTCCTCGTCGAGGCTTCGCCGCAGGGTCTGGTAGTGCTCCAGGGCCTGTACGGTGCGTCCCTGCCGGTGCAGCGCCAGCATCAGCTGTCCGGCGAGCCGTTCGTCGTAGGGCTGCGCGGCCGCCGCCGGTAACAGCCGCGGCAGCAGTTCCGCTTCCTTTCCCTGCCGCAGCAGCGCATCGCCCAGATCCAGCTCGGCCGCGTGCCGTTCGCCCTCCAGCACCTCCCGCAGGTGCGTGAACCAGGGTGTGTCCGGCGCGGCGAACGCGTCCCCCTCGGGGAACAGCGCCAGCGCCTTGCGCAGCAGTTCGCCGGTCTCCTGGTCTCGTGTCCCGCGGGCCCGCGCCACCAGGGAGCGGAACCGATGCAGGTCGATGATGTCCGCTTCGGCCTCGGCGGTGTAGCCACCGGAACGGCGCACCAGCCGCAGGCCCGGTGTGGACAGCGTGCCGCGCAGCCGGGACACATAGCTGTAGAGCGTGCTCACGGCGCTGCGCGGCGCCCGCTCGCCCCACACCCGTTCGATCAACGTCCCCACGGACAGCTGCCGGTTGACCTCCACCAGCAGCACGGCCAGCACATGCCGCTGCCTGGCGTGCCCCAGGTCCACCGGCCGGCCGCGGACGAGGACCCGGACCCCTCCCAGCACACGGCACTCCACCTCGCCCATGGCGCCCCCTCCCGCTCACCGGGTGCCCAGTCTTGGCAGGCGAAAGGCGCGATTCAAGAAACATCCAAGCCTCATTCAGGCTCAATACACCACCACGGCCCCAGCCCACCCGCATGAGGCAGGCCCCGCCCCGAAGCGAACGCCCTGAACGCCCCCTGAGGCGACGGCACTTCTCGTCATCCCCCAGGGTCACGGCTCCAGGGCGAGCCGAATGTTCAGGTCCGGCCACGTCGCGGGGCAACGCGGCAGCCACCCCTGCATCGACACCTCTGTCGCACGCAACGGTTCGTCCGGTCTGAAGTGGACGAGTGTCCCCGTGGTGCCGTCGGGTTCGACGGGTTCGAGGCCGGTCACCGGGATGCCGTGCGCGACGGACACGGAACCCTTCGGATGTACGGTGACGACGCAGCGGCCTCTGCCCCGGCCGGCCGCTTCGTCGGCGGCATAGGCAAGCACCTCAAGAACCAGGTGCCACGGACCACCGGGCGCGAATGCCTCCGGGCTCCGTCGGATGTGCGCCAGATGGTCCGCGTCAACGGACTTGGACCAGTCGTGCGTGGTGTTGCCCCACAAACCCCTCGGAACGTCCATCCCAGGAGTATCCCCACCGACACGGCCTCGCTGACGGCCACTGCGGCGCCGGTGGGTCTGCGTCAGCGGCTCTGGCCGGCGAAGGCGTCGTACGCGGCCTGGTCGAAGAGGACGAAGCGGGCCTCCTCGACCGTTGTCGGGGTGCCTTGGACCGTCTCCAGTGCGATGCGGGCCGCGGTCTGCAGTGGCCAGCGGTAGACGCCGGTGGCGATCGCCGGGAAGGCGACGGTTCGGGCGCCCAGTTCGTCGGCCACGCGAAGTGACTCGCGGTAGCAGGACGCCAGCAGGTCCGAGCGGTCCTCGGCCGAGGAGAAGACCGGGCCCACCGTATGGATGACCCAGCGGGCGTCCAGGTCGCCGGCCGTCGTGGCGACCGCACGGCCGGTGGGCAGGCCCTTGCCGTACCGGGAAGCGCGGAGCGCGCGGCACTCCTTGCGGATGGCCGGGCCGCCGCGCCGGTGGATCGCGCCGTCCACGCCTCCGCCGCCCAGGAGCGAGGAGTTGGCCGCGTTGACGATCGCGTCGGCGGTCTGCCGGGTGATGTCGCCCTGCACGAGCGTGATGGTGGTCATGACTGTCTCAGTCTGCGCCACACGGCCTTCGCCGCGTTGTGCCCCGACATGCCGTGCACGCCGGGGCCCGGCGGGGTGGCCGCCGAACAGATGAAGACCGCGGGATGCGGGGTGTGGTACGGGAACAGGGACGGTTTCGGCCGCAGCAGGAGTTGCAGTCCGGAGACCGAGCCGCAGGCGATGTCGCCGCCGATGTAGTTGGCGTTGCGCGCGGCCAGTTCGGGCGGGCCGGCGGTGGCGCGGGCGAGGACGCGGTCCCGGAAGCCGGGGGCGAACCGCTCCAGCTGGCGTTCGATGGCGTCGGTGAGGTCGCCGGTCCAGCCGTTGGGCACATGTCCGTACGCCCAGAAGACGTGTCGGCCGGCCGGTGCCCGGGTCGGGTCGGCGACGCTGGGCTGCACGGTGATCAGGAACGGTCTGTCGGGGGCCCGGCCCTCGCGGGACGCCGCGCGCAGGGCGGTGCCGATCTCCGCGGTGTTCGCGCCGATCTGCACGGTCCCGGCGGAGCGCGCCTCGGGCGCCGTCCAGGGCACCGGCCCGTCGAGGGCGTAGTCGATCTTGAAGACGCCCGGGCCGTAGCGGTAGCCCGCGTAGTAGCTGCCGAAGCCGGCGATGCGGGCCAGGGCGGTGGGCGAGGTGTCGAAGACGTACGCCCGCGCGGGCGGCAGGTCGTCCAGCCGCTTGATCTCGTAGTCGGTGTGGACGCCGCCGCCGAGATCCTTCAGGTAGGCGGCGAGGGCGTCGGAGATCGACTGGGATCCGCCGCGGGCCACCGGCCAGCCACGGGCGTGCGCGGCGAGGGCGAAGATCAGGCCGATGGCGCCGGTGGCGAAGCCGTTGAGCGGTGCCATGACATGGGCGACCAGCCCGGCGAAGAGGGTTCGGGCCCGCTCGTCGTGGAAGCGGCGCATCAGCCGGCTCGACGGCGGCAGGCCGACGAGTCCGAAGCGGGCGAGGGTGACCGGGTCACGCGGGAGCGCGGTCAGCGGCAGGGACATGAAGTCGCGGGCCAGGGTGTCCCACTTGGTCAGGAACGGCGCGATGAGCCTGCGGTACGCGCCCGCGTCGCGCGGACCGAAGGAGGCGGCCGTCTCCGCGACGGACCGGGCCAGTACGGCGGCGGTGCCGTCCGGGAACGGGTGGGCCATGGGCAGGGCGGGGTGCAGCCACTCCAGGCCGTACCGCTCCAGGGGGAGGGCGCGGAAGGCGGGCGAGTTGATCCCCAGGGGGTGCGCCGCCGAACAGGGGTCGTGACGGAAACCGGGCAGGGTGAGTTCTTCGGTGCGGGCTCCGCCGCCCACCGTGTCACGGGCCTCGAACAGCGCCACGGAGAAGCCGCGACGGGCCAGCTCCACGGCAGCCGTCAGTCCGTTCGGTCCCGCTCCCACCACGACCGCATCGAGCATCGACGGCACCTTCGGACCCCTTCGTCAGCCGATGGCCACTCAGGGTCAGCATATGCCGGGGCAGTGACAACCCCGGCGGCGCGGGGAGCAACCGGCCCAGCCACGGAGAGGGACCGGCACCGCCGCCGCGGACAGCCGAGGCCCGTGACCTCCGGCGCAGCCGCGGATACCTGGGCCCCCTGGGCTCCGGTCGGGTCAGCCGCGGTCGCGTGATCTCCGGTCGGGTCAGCCGGGGACCCATGGGCTCCCGGCGGCTCAGCCGGGGGCCAGTCGGCTCAGCCAGGGCCCCGTGGGCTCCGGCCGGCTCAGCCGGGTCCCGTGGCCACCGGTCGGGTCAACCGCGGCCGTGCGCTCCGGTGGGCTCAGCCGCCGTCGCTCAGCAGCTCGCGTACTCGGTCGGCCGTGGCCGCGTCCCGTGCCGCGGTGAACGGCAGGGCGTTGCCGCCCGTGATGCGAAACGGCTCGCCGGTGAGCGTGCGGTGGGCGCCGCCCGCCTCCTCGACCAGCAGCAGGCCCGCCGCGTGGTCCCAGGCCGCTTCCCAGGAGAACGCCGTGGCGTCCAACTCGCCCCGGGCGACAGCCAGATACTCCAGGCCGGCGGAACCGCAGGCGCGCGGCGCGACGCCGTCCGCCCACAGTCCGAGCAGTGCGCGCTTCTGCTCGTCGGTCGTGTAGTCCGGGTGGGAGGTGGCTATCCGCAGCTCCCGGCCGGCCGCCGGCGATCCCGCGCGAAGCCGCTCGCCGTCGAGGAACGCGCCCCGGCCCCGTACCGCGGTGGCGAGCCGGTCGGGGACCGGCACGTACGTCCAGGAGGCGAGCAGGACGCCACGGTGGGCGAGCGCGACGAGGGTGCAGAAGCCGGGGTCGCCGTGCACGAACTGGCGGGTGCCGTCGACCGGGTCGATGATCCACACCGGCGCGTCGCCGCGTATCGCCTCGTAGGTCGTCGGGTCGGCGTGGACCGCCTCCTCGCCGACGACGACGGAGCCGGGCAGGAGAGCGGCGAGCACCCCGGTGAGGTGGCGCTCCGCGAGGCGGTCTGCGTCCGTCACCAGGTCGTGCGGACCGCTCTTCTGGTCGATCTCGTGGTCGGCGAGCCGGCGGAAGCGGGGCAGGATCTCGGTCGCCGCGGCCTTGCGGATCGCGTCCTCCACATCGGCCGCGTGACGGGCGAGGAAGTCCCCCGTGAGGGCCGCGCCGAGGTCTTCGTCCAGGGGACACCCCCAGGTCTTCGTGTCTTCGATCATGCCTCCATGAGAGCACGCGGCACTGACAATCCCCGCCGGTTCGGTGTATCACGGGTGGAATCGAGACGAACATCCGGTTCCGCCCCACCGCCCGGCAGTCGGCAGAGGTCAGCGCTCCATCGGTCGGCGGCCGGCGGTCAGCGGCCCACCGCGTAGCCCTGCATCCCGCGCGGGTTGGCCGCCGCCGAGAGCACGCCGGTCGCGGGGTCCCGGGCCACCGCGCACAGGCGTCCCTCGGACCAGCCGGGGCCGACGGTGACGTCATGGCCGCGCCGCCGCAGTTCCGCGACGACCGCGGGGTCGGTGCGGGACTCCACGGTGACGCTGCCCGGGCGCCGGCCGCGCGGGTAGAAGGAGCTGGGGAAGCTGTCGTTGTGCCAGTTCGGGGCGTCGATCGCGCCCTGGAGGTCGAGTCCGCCGCGGACCGGGCCGCGCAGCGCGACGGCGAGGAAGAAGTGCAGCTGCCACTGGTCCTGCTGGTCCCCGCCGGGGGTGCCGAAGGCCATCACGGGCGTTCCGTCGCGCAGCGCGATGGACGGCGTGAGCGTGGTGCGCGGGCGGCGGCCGGGGGTCAGGGAGTTGGGCAGGCCCTCCTCGAGCCAGGTCATCTGCAGCCGGGTGCCGAGCGGAAAGCCGAGTTCGGGCACGACCGGGTTGGACTGGAGCCAGCCGCCGCTGGGCGTCGCCGCGATCATGTTGCCCCAGCGGTCGACGACGTCGAGGTGACAGGTGTCCCCGCGGGTGGCGCCGTCCGCGGCCACCTCGGGCCCGCCCGGCGGCTGCGCGACGGTCGGCTCGCCGGCGCCCATCGGGTCGAACCCGGCCTCGTCGCCGGCGACCGCGTGCGCGTGCGCGCTCAGCCGTGGGGTGCGCCCGCCGGGGCTGCCGGGCCGCAGTTCGCAGGAGGCGCGGTCGCCGACCAGCGCCCGCCGCCGGGCGTTGTACGCGTCGGACAGCAGTTCGGCGAGCGGCACGTCGGCGGCGTCGCCGTACCACGCCTCGCGGTCGGCCATGGCGAGCTTGCAGCCCTCGATCAGCAGGTGGAGGTAGTCGGCGGAGCCGTACGGGGGCAGTTCGGGCGGGAGCAGGGCGAGCTGCTGGAGCAGGGCGGGGCCCTGGCTCCAGGGGCCCGCCTTGCACACCGTCCAGCCGTGCCAGTCGTAGGTCGCGGGGGCCTCGTAGCTCGCGGACCAGCCGGCGAGGTCGGCGGCGCCGAGCGTGCCGCTGTGCCGTTCGCCGCTGGTGTCCAGGGTGGGCCGCCGGGCCTGCCGTACCAGCGCCTCGGCGATGAAACCGGTCCGCCACACCTCGCGGGCTGCATCGATGCGCGCCTCGCGGTCGCCCGCGCCCTCGGTCTCGGCGAGCAGCCGCTTCCAGGTGGCGGCGAGCGCGGTGTTGCGCAGCAGCCGGCCGGGCCGGGGCGACCGGCCGCCGGGCAGATACACCTGCGCCGACGAGGTCCACTCGGTCTCGAACAGTTCGCGGACGCTCTCGACGGTCAGGCCGAGGTTCTCCACGGGCGGGTGTCCGTGTTCGGCGTAGCCGATCGCGTACCGCAGGACATCGGCGAGGGACTTGGTGCCGTGGTCGCGCAGGAGCAGCAGCCAGGCGTCGAAGGCGCCGGGCACGGCGGCGGCGAGCGGTCCCGTGCCGGGTACGAGGTCCAGGCCGAGTCCCCGGTAGTGCGCGACCGTGGCCCCCGCCGGGGCCACGCCCTGTCCGCACAGCACCCGCACCTCGCCGCCCGCGGGAGCGAGCAGGATCGGCACCTCGCCGGCCGGTCCGTTGAGGTGCGGCTCGACGACATGCAGCACGAACGCGCCGGCCACGGCCGCGTCGAAGGCGTTGCCGCCGTCCTCCAGCACGGCCATCGCGGACTGCGAGGCCAGCCAGTGCGTGGAGGACACCATGCCGAAGGTGCCCTGGAGGGTGGGCCGGGTGGTGAACACGGGGGCTCCTCACTGAACGGCGGTCGGTCGTGTGATCGTACGCAGAGGAGGGATCCGTCCGTCCAGAGCGCACACGGTGGCGCGGGACCGGCACGCGTCAGCCGGTACGGCGGCGGGAGTCACGGCCCGACGCGTGGGCGAAGACGGCCTGTCGCGCGGTCCGGGGCGCCGGTCCCACGGCCGTGATGGGTACGGTTCGTCCACACCTTCCCACGGTCTCCACCGTCACCGCACGGGTACCGAGCCGGTTGGCACTTCCGCCGCACAGCCAGTCGTGTGACACTGGCGTCCCGCAGTGTGGACCCCCTCCGCACTCCCCTCCCCCACGAGAAGTACGCCGTGCGTCATCTTCCTCTGCCGCTCGCCCTCACCGCGCGTCTGTCGCCGGTCGCCGTGCTCGCCGTGGCCGGCTGGGCGCTGACATCCGGTCCGTTCGCCGCGTCACCGGCCACGGAACAGCAGCCGGAGCAGAAGGCGGCCGACCGGTCGTCGCCCTCGGCGCCGTCCTCGACGGCCGTGTCGAAGACGTACGCCGCCGCGCCCGCGCCCTGCGGCAGCGTGTCCAAGGCGACCGTCACCGACCTGGTGCCGGGTGCCAAGACGGCCGGCAAGGAGATCCCCTCGACGGACCCGAAGCTGCGCCGCACCTGCTCCTGGAACGCGCTCAAGGGGTACGACTACCGCTGGCTCGACGTCTCCTACGAGGTCACCGAGTCGGACAAGGCGGCACAGAAGGAATACGAGAAGCGGGTTTCGGAGAAGAGCGGCGGTGGTGCCGTTCCGGGTATCGGCGACTCGGGTTACTCGGTGGTAAACCTCACCACCGAGGACAAGCAGGAGACCCGCGAGGGCGTGGTCGTGGTGCGCACCGCCAACGCCCTGGTGATCGTCACCTACAACGGCAGCGACTTCGAGACGAAGAAGGCGCCCGCCACCGACGAGATCAACAAGGGGGCCATCAAGGCGGCGAAAGCGGCCGTGTCGGCGCTGGAGAACGGCGCCGGAAAGAGCTGAAGGCCCAGGAAACTCAGGCCAGTTGATCCGTGCGTACCGGGACTCGATCGCGCATCGGGCCGGTCGGATGTCCGTTATCTCCGGTCGCTGGACACCCGTTCTCGACAGCGGATATAAACACCCGGCTCGCATACGGACCGGGTGTTTCCGAAGGGAATGGGACATGGGCAGTACGGCCGCGGCATCCACGTCGGACACATCGGACGAGCCGGGTTCCCAGGACGGGCCCGGGTCGCAGACCGGGGAGCGCTCCGAGCGGCGCGCGTTCCGTGCGGGGCTCGCGGTGGCCGGCGCCGTGCTGGCCGCCTGTCTGACCCTCGGTCTGTTCGGCGTCCTCGACTCCGACGGCGGCGGCGCCGGCACGGCGCAGCACCCGACCCGCACCGCACCGGTGACGTACGAGGTGACGGGGACCGGCACCGCCGACATCACCTACCAGGCCGGCAGCGAGGCGGGAACGGCCACCGTGGTGTCCGCGGCGACACTGCCGTGGCGCAAGACCGTGCGGGTCCCGGTCGGCCGGGACCCGATCGTCAGCATCGTCCTCGGGGAGCGGGGCGGCCGGGCCAGGTGCGCGCTGGCCATCCGCGGCGACCATGTGCAAAGCGCCACCGCCTCCGGCGAGTTCGGCCGCGCGACCTGCACGGGCCGACTGCCCGAACCGACCTAGCCCCCCGGCCAGGGGCACCCCGGCGGACGGGTCATGGCAAGACGCGCGCCCCGGCGGGCCACCACCAACCGCCGCGTCTTCCTGAGGCGTGCGTCGGCAGCCGCCGCGGTTCCCGCCGTCGCCTCGCTGCCCGGCGGTCTCTCGGGCACCGCCGCCGCGACCGACGGCTGACGGCCGGCTGTTGACGGTCGATACGGCTCACGGGTCACGGCTCAACACAGGGCGCGCATCCCGGCGGACGGCCGTCGAGTCTGGCGGCACCGCCGGCCGTCCGCCAGGGTCCGGGTCAGCCGGTGGTCTCCTCGGGGCGCTGTCCGCGCAGCAGTGTCAGCACCAGATAGACCGCCATCGATGTGCCGAGGCCCACCGCCCAGCCGTAGTCGGCCAGTGAGGACAGCGCCGGGACGGGCCTGCCGTCGATGAGCGGTTGGAAGTCGGCGCCGCCGACCGCGAGCACCCCGCCGGTCAGGAAGGCCACGACGGCCCGCCAGTTCCAGCCGCCCTCGTACCAGTAGCGTCCGCCCCTTCGGTACAGGTCGGCGAGGTCGAGCCGGGTGCGGCGCAGGATCCAGTAGTCGGCGATGAGGATGCCCGCGACGGTGCCGAGCAGCCCGCCGACCAGGCCGAGCCAGGTGAAGATGTAGCCCTGCGGGTCGGAGTACAGCTTCCACGGGAAGATCAGCACGGCGAGCACGGCCGTGATCAGCGCGCCCGCGCGGAAACTGACCCTGCGGGGCGCGACGTTGGAGAAGTCGAAGGCCGGCGAGACCAGGTTGGCGGCGATGTTCACGGACAGGGTCGCCACCAGCACGGTCACCAGCGCGTACAGCAGGCCCACCACGTTGTCGGTCTTGGCGGCCAGTTGGACGGGGTCCCAGACCGGCTCGCCGTACACCGCCTGCGAACCGGACGTCACCAGCACGGACAGGAAGGCGAACAAGGTCATCGTGGTGGGCAACCCCAGGGCCTGCCCCCACGTCTGTGCCCGCTGGCTCCTGCCGTAGCGGGTGAAGTCGGGGATGTTCAGCGACAGTGTGGACCAGAAGCCGATCATGCCCATGAGCGAGGGCCAGAACAGCTTCCAGAAGTCGCCGCCCCAGCCCAGCTTGGACGGCTGGTCGAAGAGCGGGCCGAGGCCGCCGGCCCGCTCACTCATCCACCACAGCATCACGAACGCGCCGACCAGCACGAACGGCGCCGCCCAGTTCTCGAAGCGGCGGATGGTCTCCATGCCCCGGTAGATGATGGCCACCTGGATCGCCCAGAAGATCGCGAACGACAGCCACATGGTCCAGGCGTATCCGCCGATCTTCGCGGCGTCGGCCCAACCGTCCCCGATCAGCTTGCCGGCGAGGAAGTAGATGGCCTCGCCGCCGATCCAGGTCTGGATGCCGAACCAGCCGCAGGCCACCAACGCCCGTACGACGGCGGGCAGGTTGGCGCCGCGCACGCCGAAGGAGGCGCGCGCGAAGACCGGGAAGGGGATGCCGTACTTGGGTCCGGCGTGCCCGGTGAGCAGCATCGGGACAAGCACGATCACATTGGCCAGGGCGATGGTGAACACGGCCTGTTTCCAGTCCATGCCCACCGCGATGAGCCCGGAGGCCAGCGTCCAGGAGGCCGTGTTGTGGGCCATGCCGACCCACAGCGCGCAGAAGTTGTACGTCGTCCAGGTGCGCCGCCCGGCGGGCACCGGCAGCAGGTCCGCGTTGGCGTAGCGGCCGCTGGGCTGGGGCGAGCCGGGGGCGACCTCCACGCGGCCGTCGGCGAGGGTGACTTGGGACGTCGGCGGTATGGCCGAGGGAGCGGTGTCGGTCATGGGCAGGCCAATCGAGGAGACGGGACGGGAGAGGCCGTGCGGGTGGCGCCGATGGGTGGGGGTGCGAAGAACGCCCTGGCCGCCTTCCTCGTACGGCGGGACGAGGGGGGCGGGTACGGGCGGTCGGGTACGGGCGGTCGGGTACGAGGTGGCCGGTCGGTCAGCCGTTGACGGCAGGTGGCCGGTCGGTCAGCCGTTGACGGCCGGGATCACCTGGGTGCCGTAGGCGTCGATGACCGCCTCCTGGGCGTCGTGCATGTCGTACACGGCGAACTGGTCGACGCCCAGGGCGCGCAGCGCACGGAGCTTGTCGATGTGCCGGTCGGCCGGGCCGATCAGGCAGAACCGGTCCACGATCTCGTCGGGCACGAACTGGGTGTCGGGGTTGCCGCTGCGCCCGTGGTGGGCGTAGTCGTAGCCTTGGCGGGCCTTGATGTAGTCGGTGAGTTCGGCGGGTACCTCGACGGAGTGTTCGCCGTACTTGGCGACCAGGTCGGCGACGTGGTTGCCGACCATCCCGCCGAACCAGCGGCACTGCTCGCGCGCGTGGGCGAGCGCCGCGGGCGAGTCGTCCGCGGTGACGTACGCGGGGGCCGCGACGCAGATCGTCACCTCGGCGGGGTCGCGCCCGGCGGCGACGGCCGCGTCCTTGACGGCCTTGACCATGTGCTCGGTGAGGTAGAGGTCGGCGAGCTGGAGGATGAATCCGTCGGCCTCCTCACCGGTCATCTTCAGGGCCTTGGGGCCGTACGCGGCCATCCAGACCGGGAGTTCGGCGCCCGGCTTGATCCAGGGGAACCTGACGACGGTGCCGCCGCCGAGGTCGGCCTCCTCGCCGCGGCCCAGCGCCCGGATGACCTTCATGGCGTCGCTGATCCGGGCCAGCGTGTTGGGTTTGCGGCCCGCCACCCGCATCGCCGAGTCGCCGCGGCCGATGCCGCACACGGTGCGGTTGCCGAACATGTCGTTGAGCGTGGCGAACGTGGAGGCGGTGACCTCCCAGGTGCGGGTGCCCGGGTTGGTGACCATCGGACCCACGGTCAACTTCTCGGTGCTCGACAGGATCTGACTGTAAATCACAAAGGGTTCCTGCCAGAGCACGGCGGAGTCGAAGGTCCAGCCGTGGGTGAACCCGTTGCGCTCGGCCCGCTGCATCAGGCTGATGACGCGGGAGGCCGGCGGGTCGGTCTGCAGGACGAGTCCGAAGTCCATGGGCGCCACTCCTAGGTGACCTAGTTGAGGTACTGACAGGTGGAGCGCGGGGTGTAGACGCCGTGCCCGGCGCGTCCGGTGTACTCCCGCTCAGTGATGACGGCCTCGCCGCGCGAGAGCACGGTCTCGACCCGGCCGGTGATGCGCCTGCCCTCGTAGGCCGAGTAGTCGACGTTCATGTGGTGGGTGGTCACGGACACCACCTGCTCGGCGTGCGGGTCGTAGACGACGACATCGGCGTCGGCGCCGGGGGCGATGGTGCCCTTCTTCGGGTACAGGCCGAACATCCGCGCCGGGGTGGCGCAGGCGATCTCGATCCAGCGGCGGCGGGAGATGTGTCCGTCGACGACGGCCTGGTGCAGCAGGTCCATGCGGTTCTCGACGCCGGGCAGGCCGTTGGGGATCTTCGAGAAGTCGCCGCGGCCCAGCTCCTTCTGGCCGGTGAAGCAGAAGGGGCAGTGGTCGGTGGAGACGACCTGGAGGTCGTTGGTGCGCAGTCCCCGCCACAGCGCCGCCTGGTGCTCCCGGGGGCGCAGCGGGGTGGAGCAGACGTACTTGGCGCCCTCGAAGCCGGGTTCGGCGAGGTTGTCGGTCGACAGGAACAGATACTGCGGGCAGGTCTCGCCGAAGACGTGCAGACCCTGGTCGCGGGCCCTGGTCAGTTCGGCGACCGCCTCCTGCGCGGAGACGTGCACGACGTACAGCGGCGCCCCGGCGACCTGGGCGAGCCGGATGGCGCGGTGGGTGGCCTCGGCCTCCAGCAGTGCCTTGCGGACCTCGCCGTGGTAGCGGGGGTCGCTCTCGCCGCGGGCGAGTGCCTGCTCGACCAGGACGTCGATCGCGATGCCGTTCTCGGCGTGCATCATGATCAGCCCGCCGTTGCCCGCGGCGCGCTGCATGGCGCGCAGGATCTGACCGTCGTCGCTGTAGAAGACGCCCGGGTAGGCCATGAACTGCTTGAAGGAGGTCACGCCCTCCTCCACCAGCAGATCCATCTCCTTCAGCGTCTCCGCTTTCACATCGGAGACGATCATGTGGAAGCCGTAGTCGACGGCGCAGTTGCCCTCGGCCTTGGCGTGCCAGGCGTCCAGTCCCTCGCGCAGCGAGCGGCCGACGCTCTGGACGGCGAAGTCGACGATCGTCGTCGTACCACCCCAGGCGGCGGCCCGGGTGCCGGTCTCGAAGGTGTCCGAGGCGAAGGTGCCGCCGAACGGCATCTCCATGTGGGTGTGGGCGTCGACCCCGCCCGGGATGACGTACTTCCCGGTGGCGTCGATGCTCCGGTCGGCGGTGAAGGCCCCGGCCGCCTCGGTGCCGGAGGCCGCGAGGGCGGCGATACGGCCGTCCTCGATCAGGACGTCGGCGTGGATCTCGTCGGCCGCGGTGACGACGAGTCCACCGCGGATGACGGTACGGCCGGTCATGGGTCCACTCCCTCGCTGGTCATGTGCGGATTCGAGGTGGCTGCTCGGGCCGGGGCGGCGGCAGCCGCGCATCGGACACGGCCCGGCGCCCCTTCGGGGCGCGTCCGTACGGACGGCGCAATCACGGAGCCGTCAGCGGCCCGTAGGCGCCCGGGGCACGGTCGCGGTAGAACTGCCAGCGGTCGCGGACCTCGCGAAGCTTGGCCAGGTCCAGGTCGCGCACGACGAGTTCGGTCTCCTTGTCGCTCGCCACCTCGCCGACGAACTGGGCCTCGGGGTCGACGAAGTACGTCGTCCCGTAGAAGTCGTTGGCGCCGAGGTCCTCGACGCCGACCCGGTTGATCGCGCCCACGAAGTACTCGTTGGCGACCGCGGCGGCCGGCTGCTCCAGTTGCCACAGATAGCGGGACAGGCCGCGTGAGGTGGCCGACGGGTTGAAGACGATCTCGGCGCCGCCGAGGCCCAGCGCCCGCCAGCCCTCCGGGAAGTGCCGGTCGTAGCAGATGTAGACGCCGATCCGGCCGGCGGCCGTCTCGAAGACGGGCCAGCCGCTGTTCCCGGGGCGGAAGTAGAACTTCTCCCAGAAGCCGTCGACCTGCGGGATGTGGGTCTTGCGGTACTTGCCGAGGTAGGAGCCGTCCGCGTCGATCACCGCCGCGGTGTTGTAGAGGACGCCGGGCTGCTCCTCCTCGTACATGGGCAGCACGAGGACGATGCCGCACTCCCGTGCCAGGGCCTGGAAGCGGCGCACGGTGGGGCCCTCGGGGATCCGCTCGGCGTACTCGTAGAACGCCTTGTCCTGGACCTGGCAGAAGTACGGCCCGTAGAACAGCTCCTGGAAGCACAGGACGCGGGCGCCCTGCGCTGCCGCGTCGCGGACCGCCTGCTCGTGGACCTGGATCATCGACTCCTTGTCGCCGGTCCAGGCGGTCTGGAAGAGGGCGGCACGGATCACTTGGCTCATCGGGACCTCCGGTCGCTCGGTGTGCGGTGAGCCTAGGAAGTCCCCGGACGCGGACTGAGTGGCAGCGTGTCACGTCTGCGGGGGTGTGGCGTGCCATCGTGTCACATCGGCTCGGGGCCATGTTTCACCGCCGTTTTCGCAGGTCGTTCAGCGTTTCAGCCGTGTTGCGCGTCGTGCGCGAGCAGCGCGATGTGCACCGAGGCCGCCTGTTCGAAGTCATCGAGGTCGACACCGAGCCGGGCCTGTATCGCCTCCAGACGGCGGTAGAGCGCGGGCCGGGAGACATGGTGCAGCTGGGCGGTGCGGGACTTGTTGCGGCCGGTGGCGAGATAGGTCCGCAGCACGTTCAGAAGGTCCCGGTCGGTGCCGCTCAGCAGCCCGTCCAGCTCCCGCTCCGCGAAGGACTGGACGTGCGGGTCGTCGCGCAGGAGCCGGACCAGGCCGCGCAGATGGACGTCCCTGAGCCGGACGACGCAGGGCAGGTCGAGGGCGGCGGAGGAGTCGGCGACGGCGTCGGCGACGTGCTGGGCCTCGTGCAGCCCGGCGGGCACCTCGTCCCAGACGGTCCGCGGCCCGGCCGCGGCGACCACGCTGCGGGTGCGGCCGGACTCGGCCCGCAGCCGGGCCGCGAAGTGCGCGGTGAGCGCCTGCGCGTCCTGGTCCCGGGCGAGGCTCAGCAGCACCGCGGTGGCCCCGTCGGCGAGTTCGGCGACGAGTCCGGCGAGCCCCAGCATCCGCAGCACCCGGTCGAGCCCGGCGGGCGCGACGTCCCGCACCACCAGCGGGACGAAGGTCCGCCGGTTGACCGGCAGCCCGGCCGCCCGCGCCCGCGGCAGCAGTTGCCGGGCCGGTACCGCCCCGGAGACCAGGTCGGTCAGCAGGCTCTGCGCGGACTGCTCCTCCCAGGAGTGGGCCGAGCCGCCGCCGAGCATGCGGTGCAGCACCAGGGCCTCGGCGGCCCGGTCGGCGAGCAGCCGGCCGGCGGCCGTGCCGCCGCGGTACCCGCACAGCACGATCTGCCCCCAGCGCTCCCCGCGTCCGCCCAGCTCGGCCCGGATCCAGCCGTCGCCCTCGCTGCCGCCCGCCTGCCGGGCGATGCGCTCCCAGTCGCGCAGTACGTCGTCCACGGCCGACCGCTCCCCCGCCGTGGCCAGCACCCGGTGGGCGAGGTTGGTGACGACGACGGGGCAGGCGCTGTGCGCGGCGACCTCGTCGAGCAGGCTCTGCAGCGGCGCGCCCGCGGTGATCAGGGCGGTCAGCGCGGTCCGTACCGCCTCCGAGAGGCTGACGGCGGCGAACTTGCGCCGTACCAGCCGGGACTGCACCTCCTCGGTCAGTTCGGCGAAGGGGAACGGCCGGTGCAGCACGACCAGGGGCAGCCCGCACCGCTCGGCGGCCCGGCGCATCACGTCCGGCGGCGCCGGGAACGCCCGGCCGAGGCCCAGTACGACGGCCGCGGCCTCCGCGCGGTACAGCGACCGGATGTACTCGGCCTGCTTGTCCTCGTCGCCGGCGAGCAGCACCCCGGTGGTGAGCACCATCTCCCCGCCGGTGAGCATCACGCCGACGTCGGCGGCCTCGGCCACGTGCACCCAGCGCACCGGCCGGTCGAGCTGGGCGGCGCCGGCCACCACCTCGGGCTCCCCGGCCAGCACCCGTTCCAGGGCGAGGACCTGACGCACCGACAGCACCGGTTCCAGGGGCTCCAAGGCGGTGGTCATGGCATGCTCCCCTTCCTTGCTCTTCTGCTTCGCTTCTCGTTCTCTGCTGCTCGGTTCTCCTCCGGGGCGCGGGATGCCGGTGCCGAGTCGTCTGCCGCGGGCGGGTTCGGCGCTACTGCGTGCTCCTGAGGGCGTGTTCGAGGACGGCGGCGCCCTCCTCGGCCTCCGCGACGGTCAGCGACAGCGGTGGCGCGATGCGCAGGGCGCTGGTGTTGTGGCCGCCGCCCTTGCCGATCAGCAACCCGCCCTCGCGGGCCGCCTCCAGGACGGCGGAGGCCGCCTGCGGGTCGGCCTCGTCGGTGCCCGGCCGCACCAGCTCGATACCGATCATCAGCCCGCGCCCGCGCACCTCGCGTACGCCGGGCAGCTGCGCGGCGACGGCCCGCAGCCGCTCGATGAGCAGACCGCCGACCCGGCGGGCGTTGCCCTGCAGGTCGTGCTCCAGCAGATAGGTGAGGTTGGCCAGGCCGGCCGCCATGGTGATCTGGGTGCCGCCGAACGTCGAAATGCTGTTGGCGTCGAGGCAGTTCATGATCTCGGCGCGGGCCACGACCCCGCCGATGGACATGCCGTTGCCGATGCCCTTGGCGAAGGTGACGATGTCGGGCGGGCCGCTGCGGGCGTGCGCCTGCCAGCCCCAGAAGTGTTCTCCGGTACGGCCCCAGCCCGTCTGCACCTCGTCGGCGATCCACAGGATGCCGTGTTCCTTGAGCACTTCGCGGAAGGCCGCGTACAGGCCGTCGGGCGGCGAGGTGAAACCGCCGACGCCCTGGATGGGCTCGGCGATCAGGGCGGCCGGCGGCCGGGTGTGGCCGAGGAGGTCCTTCAGGTCCGCCACGCAGGCGGCGATGAACTCCGCGTCGTCCAGATGGGCGTAGGGGCCGCGGGTGCGGACGCCGCCGTGCACGTACAGGGTCTGCAGCGGGGACAGGGCGGTCGGGGACCAGCCGCGGTTGCCGGTGACGCCGACCGCGCTGAAGGAGCGGCCGTGGTAGCTGTTGCGCATCGCCAGGACCGTGTTGCTGCCCCGGTGGGCGGTCGCGAGCAGCAGGGCGGTGTCGTTGGCCTCGGTGCCGGAACTGGTGAAGAACACCCTGGCGTTCGGGATCTGCGACAACTGGGCGACCCGCTCGGCGAGTTCGACCATCGGCCGGTTGAGGTAGAGGGTCGAGGAGTGGATGATCCGGCCCGCCTGCTCGCTGACCGCCTTCGTCACCTCGGGCAGCGCGTGCGCGGTCATCGTGGTGAGGATGCCGCCGAAGAAGTCCAGGTACCGGTTGCCGCGCGCGTCCCAGACATGGCGTCCCTCGCCGTGGGTGATCTCCAGCGGGTCCTCGTAGTAGAGGGCGAGCCAGTCGGGCAGGACGTTGCGGTGGCGGGCGTAGAGGTCGTTCACGGCTGCACCAGCCCTTCGTAGGCGTCGGGGCGGCGGTCGCGGTAGAACGCCCACTGCTGCCGCACTTCTTCGATGAGGTCTAGGTCGAGATCGCGGACGAGCAGTTCCTCGTCCTTGTCGCCGGCGACGTCGCCGACGAACTGTCCGCGCGGGTCGACGAAGTAGCTCGTCCCGTAGAAGTCGTTGTCCCCGTACTCCTCCTGTCCGACCCGGTTGATGGCGGCGATGAAGTACTCGTTGGCCACCGCCGCGGCCGGCTGCTCCAGCTGCCACAGATGGGCCGAGAGGCCACGCGAGGTGGCCGACGGGTTGTACACCAACTGGGCGCCGCCGAGGCCGAGTTGGCGCCAGCCCTCGGGGAAGTGCCGGTCGTAGCAGATATAGACGCCGACCTTGCACACCGCGGTGTCGAAGACGGGCCAGCCGGCGTTGCCCGGCTTGAAGTAGTACTTCTCCCAGAAGCCCTTGAGCTGCGGGATGTGATGCTTGCGGTACTTGCCGAGGTAGCTGCCGTCGGCGTCGATCACGGCCGCGGTGTTGTAGTAGAAGCCGGACTGCTCGATCTCGAAGACCGGCACGACGATCACCATGCCGGTCTCACGGGCCAGCTCCCGCATGCGACGCACGGTCGGCCCGTCCGGCACCGGCTCGGCCCAGCGGTAGTGCTCCGGCTCCTGGACCTGGCAGAAGTAGGGAGCGTTGAAGACCTCCTGGAAGCCGATGATCCGGGCTCCCCGGCGGGCCGCCTCGCGGGCGTGCTCCTCGTGTTTCGCCACCATGGACTCGGTGTCGCCGGTCCAGGTGGCCTGGACCAGAGCGGCGCGTAGGACGTCGGCCATGAGCTGCTCCTTCGACGGGACGTCAGAGCCTCTACGCCCGTAGATGCAGGCGGTAGAGGGACGAACGTAAGCCTCCGGGACGGGCTTGCCAAGACCATCGTCGTGAACCCGCGGAGTCGATCATGTTTCACACTCCAGTGGGTGAGCCGCTGGGCCGGTCAGGCGGAGTGTCCGGCCACGCGCAGGGCGTGCACCAGGTCCCAGTGTCGCTCCTGCGAGACGGCCCGCGCGGCCTCCAGCAGGTGCGGTACGAGGCGCCGCGGATCGACGGCGGCGCTGCGGGCCGCCTCCTCGGGGGTGCGGACCCGGACGTACGCGTCGAGCAGGGCACGCACCTCGCGGACGCGTCCCTCGGCCGCCAGTGCGAGCACCGCCGCGCCGATCTCCTCGGCGGGCCGTACGACGCCCTGGCGCAGGATCTGCTCCCCGTCCGCGGTCCGCCCCGCCGCGACGAGGGCGTCGGCGGCGGCGACCAGGCGGTCGGCGGGCAGCGAGGCGGCCTCCCACAGCAGCGTGGCCCAGTCGGCGCCGTGCCCGGTGCGCCGCAGTTCGGCGGCGAGCAGCGGGAGCCGGGCGGGGGGCCAGTGCGCGGCCTCGACCAGCAGGACGTGCGCCTCGCCGGTGCGGCCCTCGCGGCGCAGCCGCTCCAGCGCCCGGACGGCGCCCGCGACGGCCGGTGCCGCCTCGGCGTCCGCGGGTGCCACCCGTGGCCCGGGCGGCTCGACCGCATCGGCGGCCCCGGCGAACCGGGCGCCGCGCGGGGTGCGGCGCCCGGCGGGGGCCGCCGCGGGCAGCACCGGTCCGGACGCGGGCACGGGGGCGGGCCCGACGTCGTCCTCGACCATCCCGGCGAACCGGGCACCACCGCGCCGCCGCTTGCGCTGCTTGCCGGAGAGCGACGGCGGCGGACCGGCTGCCGCCGGGGGCGCGGCGGCTGTTGCGGGGGGCGCGGCGGCGGTCGCACCGACGGCGTCGTGCCTGTCGGCCGGGTGTCGATCGCCGTGTTCAGGGGAGCCCGGGGCGGTGGGATCCGGGGCGTCACCGGGTACGGCGTCGGGGGTGCCGTGAGCGGCGGGACGCGTGGGCTGCCCGAGAGCAGTAGCCCGGGGCTCACGGCCGGGGTCGTGCGGGTGTCGGGTCCGGGGTGGACCCGCTGCCGGGAAGCCCGCCGCCGTCGGGCCGCCCGCCGGGTGGCCCGGTGCCGGTGCGTCGGGCCACGGTCCCGTGCCGTGCCGCGCCCCGGCGGGGAAACCGTCGGTCCCGTGCCGCGTGGGGTGGGTGGCGCGTCGGTCCAACTCGGCTATGCGCAGGCGTAGTTCGGCGCACCGTGCGGTCGCCCGCTGGTGGTCGTCGCGGGCCCAGGCAAGGTCGAGTCGGAGGGCGTGGGCCGCCTCGGAGGTCCCGGCGGCGGCGAGCGCCCGGCCCAGTTCTTCCTGCCGTTCGGCGGTGTACCGCTGCTCGCGGAGCATCACGTCGAGACGGTCGCCGAGCGCGTCCCGGGCGCCCGGCCGGGCGTCGTACGCGGTGAGCGCCGTCGCGTACAGGTGCCGGGCGCGCTCCTGTTCCGCCCCTGCGGTGTCCGGGCCGTAGGCCGCCGCCAGGTCCTGCAACAGCGCCTCCACCACGTCCCACGGCGGGATCTCCCGCCCGTCGAGACACGCCCGCATACCATCCGGGTCCCGCCCCCAGAAGACCGCGCACCAGCCGCCGCGCGGGTCGAGGCGCGCCAGGAGACCGTCCAGGTAGTTCGCGAACTCCCGTACTTCTCCTGGGAGTTGATCCACTGCCATCGCCCAACTCCCGCCAGAATGGAGCACTCCGCCCGGTAGAAAACACCAGCCGTGTTACGCCACCGCTACAGGGAGTTTTCCGGGCGACTGCGACCGCCGGCGGGTACGACTCGCAGACCGCGGCCCGGAATGCCGCCCGAACCGCCCGCCCAACTCCCCGACCAGGCGACTTTCCCCGCCCTTGACCACAAGCAGGGCAGTCCATGACCGCCGGATTACCCGGGCTGTACGACGGCGACCCGGCCGCCATCGACCGGCACGCGATCGCAGGGTGCGCCGCTCCGCCGGTCACGGCATCCCGGACGGCTTCGGTGGCACGGCGCGGGCCTCCGTATGCCTCCGTATGTACGAGAACCCCGCGGCCCGGCACGGCCCTGCCACCGAGCCCATGCTGATCGACAGGGGAACCCCGCGCACCGACGCCGGCTCACGCGCGGCCCACCCGGAGCACACGGTGGCGATCACGGCACGGGCCCCACATCCTCACCGCACGCCGAGCGCTCCGCTGGACATGCCGCGATGCACCGTCGCTCGTCCGCAGCACCATCGCGGCCGACGGCTCCCCCTGAGTTCTCGCCTTCGCTCGAACAGGGGGAACCCATCACGGCGTGGCCTTCCGCGCAGCGCTCCGCGGGCCCGGCATCCGCCGCACGGCCGGCTGCGCGGCGCAGGACGACCAACCCGGCAGGCCGAGGCCGAGACCAAGTCGGGACCGACGCCGAAGCCAAGGCCAAGGCCGGGGCTGGCGTCTGTGCCAGGCCGAGGCCGGGACCCGGGCCGGGACCGACGCCGGGGTCTGGGCCAGGCCGAGGCCGGGAGCCGGGGCCGGGCCATGGCCAGGGGCGACGCCGGGGCCAGGCCGAGGCAGGGATCGAAGCCGGGACCAGGGCCTAGCCAAGGCCGGGACCGAGGCCGGGGATCGACGCCGGGCCGAGGCCGGGATCGACGCCGGGACCTGGGCCAAGCCGAGCCCGGTCCCCGGGGGCCGGGACCGGGACCTGGGGCCGGGCGGGGCCGGGACCGGGACCGGGACCTGGGGCCGGGCCAAAACCGGGGCCGGGGGCGACGCTGCTCCCGCGGCGCGCGGACGCCCGCCGTACCAGCGGGGAACCGACCGCGAGCCTGCCGTGACACCCGGCGAAACCCCGCGGCGTCCGCCCGCCGTCAGCCCCGTACGACCATGGCCACGCCACGGACCGGCAGGGCCAGGCCGGGACCGGGAACGGCGCCGGGGCCAGCCCGAGGCCGGACCCGAGGCCGGGGCCGGGGTCGATTGGCTGGGGTTCGCTGGACATGCCTTGGGTCGCTGGCCGTGTCATCGTGGTGTAGGCCCACCCGTAGGACCTCTTTGGTGAACGGAACGCCATGACCAGCGGCTTCACTGGGCCGGAAGGACACGGCCCGGACCCCTTCGGTGAATTCCTCTCCCGCTTCTTCGGCGGCGGCCCGCATCCCGGCCCCCGTCAGGTGGACATCGGCCGGCTGCTCAGCCAACCGGCCAGGGAACTGGTGAAAGGCGCCGCCCAGTACGCCGCCGAGCACGGCAGCCGCGATCTGGACACCCAGCACCTGCTGCGCGCGGCCCTCGCCACCGAACCCACCCGGAGCCTGCTCAGCCGGGCGGGCACCGACCCCGACTCGCTCGCGACGGAGATAGACCAGCGCTCCGGGCCGGTACAGCACCCGCCGGGCGGCGCGCCGCCGCCGACCTCGCTCTCCCTGACCCCCGCGGTCAAGCGGGCGCTGCTGGACGCGCACGACATGGCCCGGTCGAGCGGCGCCGGATACATCGGCCCTGAGCATGTGCTCGGCGCGCTCGCCGCGAACCCGGACTCGGCCGCCGGGCACATCCTCCACGCGGCCCGCTTCGCGGCGGCCGGGATGCCCGCGGACGCCCCCGAGGCGCCGCCGCGGGCCGGCACCGAACGGCCTCCGGCCACCCCGACCCTGGACAAGTACGGCCGCGACCTGACCGACCTGGCCCGTCAGGGGCGGGTCGACCCCGTCATCGGACGGGACGACGAGATCGAGCAGACCATCGAGGTGCTGTCCCGGCGCGGCAAGAACAACCCGGTGCTGATCGGCGACGCCGGTGTGGGCAAGACGGCGATCGTGGAGGGGCTGGCCCAGCGGATCACCGACGGCGACGTGCCGGACGTCCTCATCGGGCGCCGGGTCGTCGCCCTCGACCTGACCGGCGTGGTCGCGGGCACCCGCTTCCGCGGGGACTTCGAGGAGCGGCTGAACAACATCGTCAGCGAGATCCGGGCGCACTCGGACCGGCTGATCGTCTTCCTCGACGAGTTGCACACGGTCGTGGGCACGGGCTCCGGCGGCGAGGGCGGCGCGCTGGACGCGGGCAACATCCTCAAGCCCGCGCTGGCCCGCGGCGAACTGCACGTCGTGGGCGCGACCACGCTGGAGGAGTACCGCAGGATCGAGAAGGACGCGGCGCTGGCCCGCCGGTTCCAGCCGATCCTGGTGCCCGAGCCGACCGTCCCGGACACCATCGAGATACTGCGCGGGCTGCGCGACCGCTACGAGGCGCACCATCAGGTCCGCTACACCGACGACGCGCTGGTCGCCGCCGTCGAGCTGTCCGACCGCTATCTCACCGACCGGCGGCTGCCGGACAAGGCGATCGACCTGATCGACCAGGCGGGCGCCCGGGTGCGGCTCGGTGCCCGGACCAAGGGCACGGACGTGCGTGCCATGGAACGCGAGGTCGAGCAGCTGCTGCGGGACAAGGACCAGGCGGTCGCGGACGAGCAGTACGAGCAGGCCACGCAGTTGCGGGACCGCATCGTGGCGCTGAAGGGCCGGATCTCCGAGACCACCGGCGACGACAAGGCCGACGAGGGGCAGGACCTGGAGGTGACGGCCGAGGCCATCGCCGAGGTGGTGTCCCGGCTCACCCACATCCCGGTCAGCAGGCTGACCCAGGAGGAGAAGGAGCGGCTGCTCGGCCTGGAGGAGCATCTGCACCAGCGGGTGATCGGACAGGACGAGGCGGTCGCCGTGGTCGCCGAGGCCGTGCTGCGCTCCCGGGCCGGGCTCGCCAGCCCGGACCGGCCGATCGGCAGCTTCCTGTTCCTCGGCCCGACCGGCGTGGGCAAGACGGAGCTGGCCCGGGCGCTCGCGGAGGTGCTGTTCGGCAGCGAGGACCGGATGGTGCGGCTGGACATGAGCGAGTACCAGGAGCGGCACACGGTGTCCCGGCTTGTGGGTGCGCCGCCCGGGTACGTCGGCCATGAGGAGGCCGGTCAGCTCACCGAGGTGGTGCGCCGGCACCCGTACTCGCTGCTGCTGCTCGATGAGGTGGAGAAGGCGCACCCGGACGTCTTCAACATCCTGCTCCAGGTCCTCGACGACGGGCGGTTGACCGACGCGCAGGGCCGGACGGTGGACTTCACCAACACGGTCATCGTGATGACCAGCAACCTGGGTTCCGAGGCCATCGGCCGGCGTGGCGCGGGCATCGGGTTCGGCGCGGGCGGCGCGGAGGCGGACGAGGAGGCCCGGCGGGAGCAGATCCTGCGCCCGCTGCGCGAGCACTTCCGACCGGAGTTCCTGAACCGGATCGACGAGATCGTGGTGTTCCGCCGGCTCACCGCCGGGCAACTGCGGCAGATCACCGACCTGTTGCTGGAGCGCACGCGGCGGCTGCTGCATGCCCAGGGGGTCACCGTCGACTTCACCGACGCGGCCGTCGGCTGGATCGCGGAGCGCGGTCATCAGCCGGAGTACGGCGCCCGCCCGCTGCGCCGTACCATCCAGCGCGAGGTCGACAACCGCATCTCCCGCCTCCTGCTGGACGGCCGTCTCACGGAGGGCAGCCGCGTCCGGGTGGACGCCACGGACCACCACCTGACCTTCGACACGGAACGGCCGCCGCGGGCCGGCACGGACCCAGTCGACGGCACGGCACCGCCGCCGGCCTCCGCCCAGGACACGCCGCCCGGACCGCCCTCCACCCCGGACAACTCGCAGCAGCCACCCACCCCCGAACCCTGAATCCGTTCCGACCGCGAGCTGCCCGCCACCCGGCCCGACGGCGCGTGCCCGCCGAAGTCATCGGGTCGGGTGTACCACCATGGCCGAGCCGCCGCCCCTGCGTGCCGTTTCCGCCGCGGCCAGCCACTTGCCGTTGGGGAGGCGTTGCACGCCCGTCGCGGCGCCGATCTCCGGGTTGAGCGAGAAGGCGTGCCCGATGGCTTCGAGCCGCGCCCGCAGGTTGCTGTCGTAGAGGCCGGGTTCGAGTTCCGTCCTGGCCGCGTTGCGCTGGCTGGCGCGGGGCGCGGCGATCGCGTCGACCAGCGGCAGGTGCCGGTCGAGGAACCCGGTCAGGGTCTGCAGCACGGTCGTGATGATGGTCGCGCCGCCGGGCGACCCGAGCGCCACCACCGGCCTGCCGTGCCGGTCGAGCACGATCGTCGGCGAGATCGACGACCGCGGCCGCTTGCCGGGACCGGGCAGGTTCGGGTCGTGCACGGCCGGGTTGGCCGGGGCGAAGGAGAAGTCCGTCAGCTCGTTGTTGAGGAGGAACCCCCGGCCGGGCACGGTGATCGCGCTGCCGCCGGTCTGCTCGATGGTGAGCGTGTAGGAGACGACGTTGCCCCACTTGTCGGCGACCGTGAGGTGCGTGGTGTTCTCTCCCTCGTACGTCGTCGGGGCCGCCGTGCCGCCCGTGCCGCAGGCCGCCGGGTGCCGCGGGTCGCCGGGCGCGACCGGGCTGGTCAGCACCGTGTCGTCCTTGATCAGGCAGGCGCGTGAGTCGGCGTACGACTGCGACAGCAGCTGCTTGGTCGGCACGTCCTCGAAGGCGGGGTCGCCGACCCAGCGCCCGCGGTCCGCGAAGGAGATCCGGCTCGCCTCGATGAAGCGGTGCAGGTACTGCGCGTCGGTCGCCTTCGAAAGGTCGGTCTTCTCAAGGATGTTGAGGGCCTCGCCGACCGTGGTGCCGCCCGAGGACGAGGGCGCGATCGAGTAGACACCGAGCCCGCGGTACGACGTCTTGGTGGGCGCCTGGAACTTGGCGCGGTAGGCGGCGAGATCCTTGGCGGACAGCCGGCCGGGACGCGCGTTCCAGCCGGAACCGGGGTCGACCGGCGGTTTGTTGACGGTGGCGAGGATGTCCTTGCCGAGGTCGCCGCGGTAGAGCGTGCCGATGCCCTTGCGGCCCAGTTCCTGGTAGGTGCGGGCCAGATCGGGGTTCTTGAAGGTGGCGCCGACGACGGGCAGCCGCCCGTTCGGCAGGAACAGCTCGGCGGTGTCCGGGAAGTAGCGGAACCGGGTCTCGTTGGCCGCCGTCTGCGAACGGAACGTGTCGTCGACGGTGAAGCCGTCGCGGGCGAGCCGTTCGGCGGGCCCCAGCACCGTGCCCAGCTTCTTGCTGCCCCAGGCGTCCAGGGCCTTCTGCCAGGTGGCGGGCGTGCCCGGTGTGCCGACGCTCAGTCCGCTGCTGACGGCGTCGGCGAAGGCGAGTGGCTTGCCGTTCTCCAGGAAGAGGTCGGAGCCGGCGCTGAGCGGCGCGGTCTCCCGGCCGTCGATGGTGTGCACGGCACGGGACTTGGCGTCGTAGTAGACGAAGTAGCCGCCCCCGCCGATGCCGGCGGAGTACGGCTCGGTGACCCCCAGGGCGGCGGCCGTGGCGACGGCGGCGTCGACCGCGTTGCCGCCCTTCTTCAGGACCTCGATGCCGGCGGCCGAGGCGTCCGCGTCGACGCTGGCGACCGCGCCGCCGTAGCCGGCGGCGACCGGGGTCTTGGGCGGGGTGGTGCTCGTGGCGCCGGGCGGCGCCGCAGCCCCCACGGACACGACGGCGGCCGAGACCGCAAGGACCGACAGTTTCCGCGCGACAGGGCGACGCATCCGCACCTCCAGCGAGTGACCGTCCGCGCAGCTTAATGGAACGGCATGTCCCCGTCAGGACCGTCTCGAACACCGGTTTGCCTTCGCCCGCTAGCATGCGCGCCCATGAATGACGACGTGCGCAACATCATCCTGGGCCTGGTGGCCGCCGGCATCAGCGCCGGCCTCGGCTGGCTGGCCCGCACCACCGTGTGGAAGCGCAGGCTGCGGCGCAAGCAGGCGTTCTTCGGGCTGCCGGAGAACTCCGAGTCGCTGCTCGTCGTCAACCGCGACCCGGCGACCTCCGAACCGGCGGTGCACCGCTTCGATGTGTTCGCGCTGCTGGAGCTGGCCGCCCTGATCAAGGACTGCGGCGCGCATCTGCAGATGGTGACCCAGGACAACGTCCAGCAGGGTTTCGGCGAGCGCACCGAGTTCTGCGTGGGCGGGCCCGCCTCGAACCGGCGCATGCTGGCCCACATGTCGGCGATGCTACCCGGGGTGCGGGTGAACATCGACCCGGAGCCGGGCCCGGACCGCGGCGCCTTCCAGATCGGCGGCGAGCGTTACCGTCTGGAGCCGGGCGTCACCGAATATGTGCTGCTGGCCCGGCTGACCGCCGGGCAGCGGCGCGAGGCACGGCCGGTGTTCCTGTTCTGCGGGCAGCGCGCGATCACCAACCAGGCCGCGACCCGCTATCTCGCCCGGCACCACGAGCGGCTGGCCCGCAAGCACGGCGGGAACCCGTTCGTGCTCCTGCTGAAGGTGGTCAACTCGCAGGCGTACGGCCCGGACGTGGTCGAGCTGGTCGCCGATGTGACGCGGGCCGCGCAGGCGCCGCCTCCGGCGCCGGCGCCGGAGGCACCACGCTCGCACCGGGCGTCCTAGGGCACGCGAGGACCGGCGGTCTTGTGGCAGCCGGGGCCCGGGAGCAACCCGTCCGGCGCGCAGCTGACCTTCTCCTCGCCGGCGGCCGACCCGTGCTGCGGGTGCGCACCGCCGCGCGAGCAGTGATCTCCGGCTGCCGCCGGGCGGGCCCGGCCCCGAGCCGCTGCCCCCTACGGTTTCGGAGCGGTGAGCAGGTTCCCACCGGTCGGCAGCGTCCCCGGCGGGGCCGCGGCGACGTCCACGGCCTCGGTCTTGGGACCGCGCCGCTCACGCCGGGACGCCCAGCGGGCGAACCAGGAGAGCGGCACGCACATCCCGGTGCGGAGCGGTGAGATCACCGGTCTCCACGGGGATGGACGGCACATCGTAGTCGAGGCGGGACGCGATCGGCTTCCCGGGCACGGAGGAACAACCTCGGTGGGCGGCCTGGCGCCGGCCTCGTCCGGCTCGCCCCGGTGTTTTCGGGCATCAGCCGTATTCACTGCGCCCGTCAGGCCTCGGCGACCTCCGCGTACAGCTGCGACAGCTCGGGAACGCCGCTGGTGGCCCACTCGTGACCGGCCTCGACGACATCGAACTCACGCCCGGATGCGAGCCGTACGACGGGCTGCCCGCCGGGCTGGAACTCCCAGTACGCGCCGGGCACGGTGCGCACGATGACCGTGCCCAGATACAGCCCCGCGTCATTGCCCAGCCACGGCAGGATCTCCGCGTCGTCGCGCCAGCGCGGCACCAGCTGGTCAAGGGCCTCGAGCGAGGTCACGGAGTCGTCCAGCCGGACGCCCTCCTGGGCCGCCTGGGAGCGCAGCAGATCGCACTCGGACAGCAGCTCGGCGACGCCCTCGCGGTCGGCGGGCAGCACCGGGGCATCGCTCTTCTTGTGCCGGTTGCCCAGGAAGGGGATGTTCATGTACACAGCGTGTCACCGACCCGGTGCCCGCACCACAGGGTGGGCGCGGGGTGTCGCCCCCACGACGCCCGTGATCAATCCGCCTGGACCGTCAGGTCCACCACCACGGGGGCGTGGTCCGAGGCGCCCTTGCCCTTGCGCTCCTCGCGGTCGACATAGGCGTCCTTGACGGCCTCGGCGAAGGGCTTGTTGCCGTAGACCAGGTCGATGCGCATGCCGCGGTTCTTGGGGAAGGCGAGCTGGCGGTAGTCCCAGTACGTGTAGGGGCGGTCGTACTTCAGGGGGCGCGGGACGACGTCCGTGAGGCCCGTCTCGCGCAGCGCGGTCAGCGCGGCGCGCTCGGCCGGGGTGACATGGGTCAGGCCCTCGAAGGCGGCCACGTCGAAGACGTCGTCATCGCTCGGCGCCACGTTGTAGTCGCCGAGGACCGCGAAGGGGCGGCCGCCCGCCGCGTCGCCCGCGACGGCGGCCCGCAGCGCCTCGAACCACTGGAGCTTGTAGGCGTAGTGCGGGTGGTCGACCTCGCGGCCGTTGGGCACGTACACCGACCAGACGCGGACCGGGCCGCAGGTCGCGGAGATCGCCCGGGGTTCCTGCACGCCGTCGTACCCGGGGTCGGCCGGCAGGCCCTTGACGACGTCCGCCAGGCCGACCCGGGAGAGCACCGCCACGCCGTTCCAGCGGCCGGTCGCGTGGACCGCCGCCTCGTACCCCAGCTCGCGCAGTTGGTCGCGGGGGAACTGCTCCTCGGAGATCTTGGCCTCCTGCAGGCACAGCACGTCGGTGCCGCTGCTCTCCAGCCAGGCCAGCAGCCGCGGCAGACGGGCGGTGATCGAGTTCACGTTCCAGGTCGCGATGCGCATGCCCCACAACCTACCCGGCGGCACTGACATTGATGCTGATACTCAGGTTCCGGTAGTCGTGGCTCGGGCACTGACTGACGCCCTGCTGGGCTGTCCTCCGGCTGTTCTGTCCG